>CAJQMW010000340.1 GCA_905479535.1 uncultured Maribacter sp.
GACAGAACAAGGGCCTTTTTGAAGGTTCAGGATGGTTGTGACTATAAGTGTACTTATTGCACTATTCCCCTTGCACGTGGTATTTCCCGGAGTGATAATCTTGAAAATGTACTGAATAACGCTTCGAATATAGCCGCTCAAGGTATTAAGGAAATTGTTTTGACCGGTGTCAATATCGGTGATTACGGAAAAGGGGAGTTCGGGAACAAAAAGCACGAGCATACTTTCCTAGATTTGGTAAAAGCATTGGACCAAGTAGAGGGAATCCATAGGCTGAGAATATCCTCCATTGAGCCTAATTTATTAAAGAATGAAACGATAGAATTTGTTGCGAAAAGCAAGTCCTTCGTACCTCATTTCCATATCCCATTGCAAAGCGGTAGTGATGCCCTTCTCAAGTTGATGAAACGAAGGTATTTAACGGCTCTCTATACAGAACGTATTGAAAAAATAAAAGAGGAACTCCCAAACTGCTGTATTGGGGTGGACGTCATCGTGGGTTTCCCGGGAGAAACCGAGGAGCATTTTTTAGAAACCTATAATTATTTGAACCAACTTGATATTTCCTACTTGCATGTCTTTACATACTCGGAACGGGACAATACCGAAGCGGCCGAAATGGAAGGGGTGGTTCCAAAAAACATTAGAAACAAGAGGAGTAAGATGTTACGAGGCCTATCCGTCAAAAAACGAAGAGCGTTTTACGAAAGCCAATTAGGCAACGAATTGGAAGTTCTCTTTGAAAGCGATAACAAGGAAGGTTATATTCAAGGATTTACGGAAAATTACATCAAAGTAAAAACCCCATGGAACCCTTCTCTGGTTAACACTCTTCATAGGGTAACGCTAAAAGATATTGCTGAGGATGGACTGGTGAAAATTGAATGTTGTAATTTTGAAGTAGAAGCATAAAAAAACCTCTCGGAAGGAGAGGTTTTTCTTTTAGATTCTGATGCCTACGGGCAACATTTCTTTGTACTGTCTGTTCTTTCTCAAAAACCCTGCAATATGAGGGCTAGTTGGTACCACACGTAAGTTTTTTTCCTGAATGTGATGAAGAACGGATTTGATGAAATTTTCTTTAAAACCCTCCTTAGTGATTTCTTCAGGCACTACGAGCTTGGTTAAAAAGACTTTTCTTTCTTGAGAGGAGTACTCAATTTTGGCTAAATGACCATCCTCAGTAGTTTCGAATTGACGCAAGAAAGCATTGTCCTTAATAATAACATCGTTCATATAGTTGATTTTAGTGTTGGTTTAAGACAAAAAAATTACGATGTTCTCAAATCGTAACTTATAGATAATTCGGCTAAAACAACAAGGACATAAATTGTCAAAATATTTGCTAGACGAACATCAAAAGTACTAAAAAAATACATAAATTCCTAGTTTTTATATACTTCCCTGTAAATGAAAGATGCTAAAATTCATGTCTATTTAATGCCCGGTATGGCGGCTAGCAGTTCTATATTCGAGTATTTGAGCTTGCCTGCCGATTACTTTGATTTACATAGACTTGATTGGGTCTTACCGGAAAAAGGGGATACCTTGGAACAGTATGCCGATAAAATGTGTACTAAGGTCGTACACAAAAATCCCGTCTTGATTGGTGTTTCTTTTGGTGGCTTATTGGTTCAGGAAATGGCCAAATTCATATCCGTTCAGAAAATTATAATTGTTTCCAGTATAAAAATGAAATCCGAGCTACCTAAAAAAATGCTTTTCGCACGGTATACGAATATTCATAAATTACTGCCCACGGGCTTGATAAGCAATGTTGAATTACTTGCGAAATATGCCTTTGGCGAAACGGTAACAAAGCGATTGGTGTTGTATGAAAAATACCTGTCCGTAAGGGATAAGTCTTATGTAGATTGGTGTATTCACCAAATGGTACATTGGCAACAAACCGAATATCCTGAAAACCTGGTTCATATACACGGGGAAAAGGATACCGTATTTCCTATAACGAACATCAAGGAATGCTTACAGGTTGGGAACGGTACACATACCATGATAATTCATAGGGCAAAATGGTTTAATGAGCACCTGCCCGCAATTATTTTGGAATAAGACTGTTCTATTAATACCTTTGAGTGGCAATGAGTCAAAAAATAGAGAAATTGTCGCTTCCGATGACTATCAATTTCAACTGAAAATAATATAAATAGAAAAGATGAAAACCATAAAGAATATTTTGATGCTCCTTGGAGTACTATTCGTTATCAGCACCCTAGTTTTTGCGGTCCAAGGTACCGATCTTAAGATAGAAACTGTCCAAGAAATGGTGAACGACAGTATAGAAAAAAATGTGGCCAAGGAGTACCGTATATCTTCCATTGATATTCCAGAAGATTTGAATTTTGCAGGTGAAAAAGTACCACTAGAAGATCCTGAAATTATGGAACGTGTGGACCGAGAGTTTTTGGTAAACACCTACTGGCAATCCAATGCCCTGTTGCTCATGAAGCGGGCACACAAATACTTTCCTATTATAGAACCTATTCTGGCAAAAAATGGAATTCCCGATGATTTTAAATATTTGGCGGTCGCTGAAAGCGGTTTGACCAACGTGGTGTCTTATGCGGGCGCTACCGGTTTTTGGCAGATAATGAAAGAAACCGGTAGGGAATATGGTTTGGAGGTTAATTCTAACGTGGACGAACGTTATCACCTGGAGAAATCTACAGAGGTGGCCTGTGAGTATTTAAACAAGTGGAAATCGAAATATGGCAGTTGGACCTTGACCGCGGCAGCATATAACGCAGGTCCGGGTGCCATCAATAAATTTATGGGGATTCAGCAGGTAGATGATTATTATGATTTGTTATTAGGGGATGAAACGGGGAGGTATTTGTTCCGGATTATGGCGATAAAAGAAATATTATCCAATCCGGGAAAATACGGATTTCAAATCGATAAGGAAGATATGTACAATTCCGTTCCTACCTTTACTGTAGAAATGGATGAACCTGTTTCGAGTTTTGCCGATTTTGCACGGGAATACGAAATCAATTACAAGATATTAAAGCGACACAACCCTTGGTTACGTGAGCCGCATCTGAACAATAGTTCTAGAAAAAAGTATATCATAGAAATTCCCAATAAGGGCTATTATAAGGAGAGTAAGTAGTATTTATAAGGCAGTAGGCAGTTATGTATTCCCACCGATTTATTTGTTTTTAAAAGAGGCTAGAAAAACTTAGCGCTCTTCGAAAAAAGAAATCTTCTAAAAGTTTAAAAAGAATTTATTATCAACCATCAACTAAATCTTCTTCATCTGCTGCTGCATCATCTTAATTTGTTCTGTCAGCATATTGTTCTTATCCAGTTTTTTCGCCTCTTTTAAAAGCATGGTCGCTTCCCTTTTCCTTCGTTTTTGCATGGCTATACCCGCAAGGCTCAATTTTGCCATGGCTACATCATAGTCCATTGTAAGGCCAAGTTTCAATGCTTTTTTAAAGTACTTCTCCGCTGTGGTAAGGTTGGTCTGTGAAAATATGATTCCGTGCAGATAATTATAATACCCCTGTTGTTTTTTGGTCAAAGCGGCTTTCGGATGCTTAATCTTGTTCAGCCAACTCTGGGTGCCAGCCAAATCTTGTTTGCGCATTCTTAAAAATGCTAACAATATAATCTCGTTCCTAAAGTAGAGAAAAATGAAAATTAGGGACAGGAGTATTAGGAAAATACCATTTCCTATATATCCTTCTATAAATTGATAAACGGCATAGGCGATAATCAGTCCCGCAATTACCAGTTTTATATTTTTGTTGAACATAGTTGTAAAGTTTTAAGTAAAGGTTTTGATTCCTCTTATAAGTACCCAGTGGCTAAGTTTAGGCAGTTATAACGTACTAAACCTAGCAAAAATCGATTCGGGCAAAATTAGGCAAAACATAGGTTTTGAGGTGTACGGATTTCTAAAAATATTTTTTTGATATGACTTGTGGAAGAAAAAACTCTTTGTATATTTGCGCCCAGAATTTGCGAAGGTATTCGTGAGTTTCATAATAACAAAAAGGATTAAAAAATGCCCGGACAAAAAAGAACATACCAGCCATCAAAGCGCAAAAGAAGGAACAAGCATGGGTTTAGGGAGCGCATGGCATCCGTAAACGGAAGAAAAGTTCTTGCTAGAAGAAGAGCAAAAGGAAGAAAAAAACTATCTGTATCCTCTGAGACAAGACACAAAAAATAAATGATTCTATTTTTTAAAATATTAAGGTGTTACTTTTCCGAAAGTAGCACCTTTTTTTTATCCATTAACTAACAATACGACCCAAAAAAATGCCGAAAAGAAAAGATTTAAATTCGATTTTAATAATAG
>CAJQMW010000341.1 GCA_905479535.1 uncultured Maribacter sp.
CAATAGAGGTAAAAGAAAGGCGGCCGCAGAGGAACTGGGGATTTCCGAGCGTACCCTCTATCGGAAAATAAAGCAGTACGATTTGTAGTTGGATTGTTGGATTGTTGGATTGTTGGATTGTTGGATTGTTGGATTGTTGGAAGAAATATTATTTTAATTTCTAAACCTAAAAACACCTAAACTTTTATGAGAAAAGAAAATTTGAAATTGGTCTTTTTAGTAGTTACAACCCTGCTATTGAACAACTGTGGCGTCTATAATTTTACGGGAGGTAACGTGGGTACGGCTACCACTTTTCAGGTAAACTATTTTCAAAATTATGCGACACAAAGTCCGGGCTCAACATTTGAACCGGGTATGGATCGGGATTTTACTTTGGCATTACAAGATAGAATACTGAACCAAACAAGCCTGGATTTGGTAAACAACGGAAATGCAGACTTACTTTACGAAGGGGAAATAACCGAATATAGAATTTCTCCAATGACAGCAACCGCACAGCAGACAGCGGCTCAAAACAGATTATCCATTAGAGTTAAATGTCGTTTCTACAATAGAACAAAGGAAGATTCAGATTTTGACCAGAGTTTTTCCTTCTTTTTTGACTATGATGCAAACACACAATTATCGGCAATAAGAAGTGAGGCACACGAGGTGATTTTTGAACGTATTACGCAGGATATCTTTAACGCTTCGCTTGCAGATTGGTAAGAATAAGTACGAGGTTGGAGGTTCGAAGTACGAGGTTTGAAATAATAAACACTAAAACAATAGCTAATGTCTTGCATCTATTATCTTACATCTAATATCTAGTCAACTCCATGAAAGTAACGGACTTTACATATTTGTTGCAACATCCAGAAAAGGTGGTAGACCCTATTCAAACAAAACATCTGGAAGATATCGTAAAGGAATATCCCTACTTTCAAACCGCCAAGGCCCTACATTTAAAAGGACTAAAAAACCTTAACAGTTACAAATACAATAAGGTCCTCAAAAATACGGCGGCCTACACAGCCGATAGGGATGTACTTTTCGATTACATCACCTCCAAAGATTTTCTTCAAACTGATTTTGATAAAGCACCTGAAGCACTTGTTAAGGAACAAATTAAGGCGGAAAGAAATATCATTGAAGAATCTATTGATAAGCCCTTACCCCAAGATGAAAAAGATGCCGATCAAATTCTTGATCCAGAACTTTTCAAATCTAAAAATCCCGAAGAAGAGGAATCAAAAACACTAAAGTTGGGAGAACCACTCTCTTTTGATGCAAACGAAAAATATTCCTTTTCAGAATGGCTAAGCCTTGCATCCAATAAGCCATTGGAAAGAAAGGAAAATAACACCGAACAAAAACCCGAAGACCCCCAATCCCCGAATAAAGAAAAAAGTGTTCGTAGGAACCCGTCACTAAAGCAAAAGTTTGAACGAATAGATAAGTTCATCGCAGAAAATCCAAAAATAGTACCACAAGAGAAATTACAGCAGAAAATCGATGTCTCCGCTTCGGTGAAAATCGACAAAAATGAACTGATGACCGAAACCTTGGCAAGGGTTTACTTGGAACAAAAAAAATACAAAAAAGCCATCCAGGCCTACAAAATTTTAAGTTTGAAATATCCGGAAAAAAGTGGTTTCTTTGCAGACCGAATTAGAGCGGTAGAAAAAATTCAACAAGAAAATAAGTAAGTAAAATGAGTACATTTTCAATATTCTTGATTCTAATTATCATCGTTTGCTTTTTGCTGATTTTGGTAATTATGGTACAAAATCCTAAAGGTGGTGGATTATCATCTTCCTTTGGTGGTGGAGGCAACCAAGTGGTAGGTGGTGTGAAAAAAACTGGTGATTTTTTGGACAAAAGCACATGGACATTGGCAGGCATCCTTATCCTATTAATTTTAGCATCTAACATTGCATTGAAGGGAAATTTCGGAGAATCGGATTCCAAATTATTACAAGGCGACGATATCGAAACTACGGTTCCGGAAACGTTACCGGAAGAGGTGACACCTCCTGTCACGAATGAGGGTACTCCTTCGGACAGTTTGTAAAAAAAAGTGATTTAAAAATTTAAAAAATGCCGGCTAAATGACAAGCTGGCATTTTTGTTTTACAATATGTCAGTTTTTGGGTATTGGCATAATTTCTGCCACATAAGGGTATAATCATAAAAATCAAATTTAAATTTTTAATACTATGGCTAAAGTAAATATTAAACCATTAGCGGATAGAGTTCTTATAGAACCTATGGCGGCTGAAACCAAAACGGCTTCGGGAATCTACATCCCTGATACGGCAAAGGAAAAACCTCAAAAAGGTAAAGTAGTTGCTGTAGGACCAGGAACCAAAGATGAAAAAGTGACCGTTAAAGTTGGTGACACAGTTTTATATGGCAAATATGCGGGCACTGAGCTAAAACTAGAAGGTACCGATTACTTGATGATGCGCGAAAGTGACATCTTAGCTATTATCTAAGTAATACTCACCAAAAAGCCTTCGGCTTTAAAAAATCAAAATTAAACGAATTAACAATTTGACTTTTGACTTGGGGTAAACTACTCCGGTCATCAGCTAAAAAACATAAAAATGGCAAAAGAAATAAAATTTGATATCGATGCGCGTGATGGACTCAGAAGAGGCGTTGACGCATTGGCAAATGCAGTAAAAGTAACCTTAGGACCTAAGGGAAGAAACGTAATTATAAGCAAATCCTTTGGTGCACCACAGGTGACCAAAGATGGTGTTACCGTTGCAAAGGAAATAGAGTTGCAAGATGCACTTGAAAACATGGGGGCACAAATGGTTAAGGAAGTTGCTTCCAAAACCAATGATTTGGCAGGTGATGGTACTACCACCGCCACTGTTTTGGCACAGTCCATCGTAAAAGAAGGATTAAAGAACGTTGCGGCGGGTGCTAACCCAATGGATTTGAAAAGAGGTATAGACAAGGCAGTTGAAGCCATTGTTAAGGATTTGGCAAAACAAGCTAAAAAAGTCGGTGACTCCTCCGAAAAAATTAAGCAAGTGGCTTCAATTTCTGCCAATAATGACGAAACTATCGGAGATTTGATCGCTCAGGCTTTTGGAAAAGTGGGCAAAGAAGGTGTTATCACCGTTGAAGAGGCGAAAGGAATGGATACGTATGTAGATGTTGTAGAAGGCATGCAGTTTGATAGGGGGTACCTCTCTCCATATTTCGTGACCGATTCCGAAAAAATGGTTGCCGAGCTGGAGAACCCTTACATCTTGTTATTTGACAAGAAAATTTCTTCAATGAAGGATTTACTGCCCGTTCTTGAGCCAGTTGCCCAATCCGGAAAGCCGTTATTGATTATAGCGGAAGATGTAGATGGTGAAGCATTGGCAACCTTGGTGGTAAACAAATTACGTGGTTCCCTAAAAATAGCAGCGGTAAAAGCTCCTGGTTTTGGAGATCGTAGAAAAGCGATGTTAGAGGATATTGCCATTCTTACCAAAGGAACCGTTATTTCCGAGGA
>CAJQMW010000342.1 GCA_905479535.1 uncultured Maribacter sp.
CCTCCTCTGTTTCTCCGGGATAGCCCACGATTAAAGTAGTTCGAATAGTCATTTCAGGTACAGCTGCCCTGAAATCCTGTAATAATTGCGTTGTTTTAGCCTCTGTCGTACCACGACGCATGCTTTTAAGAATACTATCTGAGATGTGCTGTAATGGAATATCTAAATAGTTACAGACTTTAGGTTCCCGTTTCATAACCTCCAATACATCCATTGGGAAACCTGTTGGAAAGGCGTAATGCAAACGAATCCATTCAATACCCTCCACTTTTACTAAATTCTCTAGGAGTTCGGCAAGGTTACGTTTTTTATATAAATCCAGCCCATAATACGTTAAATCCTGGGCAATTAGAATCAGCTCCTTTACCCCTTTAGCGGCCAATTTCTGGGCCTCTATCACCAACTCCTCTATAGGCTTACTTTTATGTTTTCCGCGCATCAAGGGGATGGCACAAAAAGAGCAAGGCCGGTCACAGCCTTCCGCGATTTTCAAATAAGCGTAATTTTTTGGCGTCGTTGTGAGTCGCTCACCGATAAGTTCGTGCTTATAATCTGCACCCAAGGCTTTTAGAAGGTTAGGAAGTTCGCTGGTCCCAAAATACTCGTCCACATTTGGAATTTCTTTCTGTAAATCTGGTTTGTAGCGTTCACTTAAGCATCCGGTAACAAAAACCTTATCCACCTCGCCGGCCTCTTTCTTTTGTACAAAATCCAAAATCGTGTTCACACTCTCCTCCTTGGCGTTCGCGATAAAACCACAGGTGTTAATGACCACCACGTTGCCCTCCTCCTCATGGACAACCTCCTTGTTATTGGCACGTAATTGTCCCATGAGCACCTCGGAATCGTAAACATTTTTACTACAACCAAGGGTTACCACGTTGATTTTGTTCTTCTTAAGTGTTTTTGTTCGCATTGCTTTTTAATGGGCTGCAAAAGTACAACATGCCCCACTAACAAACAGCAACTTAGACGAATTCTTCAGTTTTAACGTTAAACTATAACTGGAAAGAGGAGTCCAATAAAAACTGTCCCATGAAAAATATATCCTATAAACTTTTATCGCTGGTATTTCTGCTCTTTTTGAACTGTTCCAAGGATACCGCTACAGAAACCGAAGAAATAGATAATCCCTTAGAACCCGTAAATCTGTATTTTCCACCTATAAATTCCGATACATGGGAAACCACATCCTTAGACGATTTGGGTTGGAATACCGATGCCGAGCAATCGCTTTATGATTTTCTAGAGGAAAATGGCACCAAAGCCTTTCTTGTATTGAAGGATGGTAAAATAATTATGGAACGCTATTTTGGGGACCATACCCAAGATTCTCCTTGGTATTGGGCGTCCGCCGGAAAAACCTTGACCGCATTTACCACAGGTGTTGCGTTGCAAGAAGGCTATTTGTCCCTGAACGATAAGACATCCGATTATCTGGGCATGGGTTGGACAAGCCTAAGCACTGAAAAAGAAGATTTGATAGCGGTTTGGCACCAGTTGACGATGACCTCAGGGATGGATGATACCCAAGGAGATTGTAAAACTCCGGATTGTCTAACCTATATTGCTGACGCGGGAACGCGCTGGGCTTATCACAATGCACCTTATACGCTTATTCAAGATGTAGTATCGAATGCTACGCAGACCGATTTTGAGGATTACTTTGATTTAAAGGTCAAAGATAGGATTGGGATGACAGGGGCATGGATTTCCAGTAATGGTTTGAACAATGTCTACTGGAGCACGGCACGCAGTATGGCCCGTTTTGGATTATTGAACTTGAACAATGGCAGTTGGGATGGCACTCCTATTCTTGATGATGAAGATTATATAAACGCCATGAAAAACACCTCGCAGGAATTAAATGAATCCTATGGCTACCTATGGTGGCTGAACGGAAAGGATAGTGCCATGGTACCGCAATCCCAAATTGTGTTTGATACCGAATTAATACCCAATGCCCCGGATGACCTGTATGCCGGTCTAGGCAAAAATGACCAAAAACTATATTTAGTTCCTAGTCAAAACTTGGTCGTTGTGCGGATGGGCGAAGATACCGGCGGCGCAGCCCTTGGCCCATCTGGTTTTGATAATGAACTGTGGAGATTTTTGAATGAAGTTATCAATTAAAGGTTTGAGGACTCTATAGGAATACTCGGACCTTTCCGTTTTGCCCTAAAGTCCGCATTACGTTTAGGTTTTGTTGTGTGCAGGCTTTTTTCCAGTCACTTCCCATTTCGATTCCACAATATATTTAGAAGTAACTATTTCTCCGATTTTGTCAATGTCCTTTATTTTAATCAGTTTAGGTTTTAATTGATTTTTTATTATAATCCTAAATTCATTTTGGTGTTTGTGCTCTAGTTTTTTGATGAAAGGATTCATTTCTATTCGTCCATCAGATTTTAAATTCTTGTATTCTACTTTTCTTGCTGAATAATCAACGTCCTCAAGTTCTAGTGCCTCAACCAGATTATCTAAGAAAATTTTTGGGTTCTTAATAATTATTGCGTGTTCTCCAAATTTCAACATTTTCTCGTCCACCTTTAGTATATCAGTATTTTCAAAATCCTTCGTTGTAATAATGAAAAAGCTGCAGGTTAGGTAATTGTGATTGAATTGGGTTAATTTCCAAGGAGTCTTTGGGTCGGGTTTAAATTTGAACTCCCCCAATGTTGGATGGTTGCATTTAACTTCTGAAAGACAAACATTTTCAATCCATTCAGCACCTTCATTTTCATCTCCTTGCTCTTTGTTTGTTTCCTCAAGTTTATTGAAATTTTCCGTGCTATTAAAGTACAGCTCTCCTTTTTCAAGAAAGGATTCAAGATACTTCCTTTCTTTAGAAAACTTTATTAAACAAAAAGGTAGTTCGTTTTCCTTCATTTATTTTTTTACAGCTTGCACACAACGGTCTAGTGATCGAGTAGACAAGGGGAATTTCACCCCAAGCCTCTCACAGAACCGTGCTTGAAAGTCTCCCCTCACACGGCTCTTCTAATTTGTAACAAATATAAGCTCATCCTCTTTCAAGTTGGCAAACTGTGTTCCAAATTAG
>CAJQMW010000343.1 GCA_905479535.1 uncultured Maribacter sp.
CAAAGTTCAAATAAAGGATCCCTTTTTCAACCGAGTTAATCCAAGTAATTTATTTGGATATGGTGCGAATAGTAACTATATTGCACCATATCTATAATTTTATGCAAACTACTAGAAAGTCAATAACATTTACGGACCAGCAGGATAGCTGGATAAAGCTTAGGGTTGAAAAAAGGGGATTTTACTAACGATAGTGAATATATCCGTGATTTGGTAAGAAAGGACCAAGCGGAGAATATGAAACTTTTAGAATTAAAGCAAGCCATTGATGAGGGGCTGCAAAGCGGTAGAAGCCCCCTAAAAATTCGCGATATAATCAAGAAGGTGGATAATGGGGAACTATAATTTATCCACTAGAGCTCAATTTGATATTGTTGGTATATATAAACATGGCATCAAGTTTTTTGGCTCAGAGCAAGCTTTAGATTATTTAACTCAATTAGAAAGTTTTTTGGAAGAATTAGCCGAACGACCTGAATTGGCTAGAGATGCTTCTCCAATAGCTAACGCTTTGAAATTTTATAATTTCAAAGGTCATGTTATATATTATTCATTTGATGATCATGAGGAAATATTCGTGGTTAGGATACTCGGCAAGAGAATGAATTTTGAAGAACATCTATAAAGTTCAAATAATGGATAAAAAAAGAAAGCTAAAAACTCGATTAAATGAACTTTCAGCTATATTTATTAACGGTTCGGTTTCAAGGCTAGATAAAACTAGCACCAAAAAACAAAATATGAAAAATATTGTAATACTAATTACATTTTGTCTTTGCTCAATATTCTCCTTTGCACAAATCAAAGAAAGCCAGGCAATAGATAGCATTTTTTCAGAATGGAATAAACCGAACACTCCTGGGTGTGCTTTGGGAATAATTAAAGATGGCGAATTAATTTATGCGAAAGGATATGGATTGGCCAATATGGAATATGATCTTCCAAACTCGACTTCTTCAGTTTTTAGAATTGGCTCAACTTCCAAGCAGTTTACAGCAGCATGCATCGTTCTTCTTGCAGAACAGGATAAGCTGAATTTAGAAAATACATTACATCAATATTTTCCTGATTTTCCAGAATATGCGAAGAGTATCACTGTACGCCACTTATTGAACCATACAAGTGGGATAAGAGATTATCTGACAGTCGCTTATCTAAAAGGTTTTGGGGATAACGATTATTATGAAGATAGTGATGTAATGAAATGGCTTGTCAATCAAAATGACCTGAACTTTAAACCAGGTGACGAGTTTTTATATAGTAATTCAGGGTATTGGTTACTTGGTCAGATCGTTAACAAAGTTGCTGGTGTGAGCATGGCTGATTTTGCCCAAAAGGAAATATTTGAACCCTTGGGAATGACCAACACCCATTTCCACAATGATCATACACGTATTGTTAAAAATAGGGCTTCGGGGTACGTTCCTAACGACGATGAATCATATCGGATTAGCATGACAACGTTGGACATGATCGGGGATGGTGGAGTTTTCACCAGTATTTCTGATATTAAAAAATGGGACGATGCCTATTACGATTCAAATTTGCTGAGTAAGGAGTTTTGGAATATGATGACGGAACGAGGTACTCTAAACAATGGAGATAAAATCGATTATGCTTCAGGTTTATTCATCAGTAATTATAAAGGGTTGAAAACGATAAGTCATGGAGGAGCTTTTGTAGGCTTTCGGGCTGAATTAATCCGTTTCCCGGAACAACGATTATCAGTTGCAATTTTCTCGAATCGGGGCGATGCTAATCCAACAAGAATGGGTTATCAAGTTGCCGATCTATTTATTAAAGGAAATTTTGCAAACGATGAAGTTAAAAACCAAGGTGAAAAAGACAACAAAAAGCGCGATTTTGTCCATTTGAAAAGTGATGAATTAGAAAATTTCACAGGACATTATTGGAATGATTCAGGTTCATATTCTAGAAAGATTTATGTAAAAAATGACACACTAAGGTATTCCCGATCTGAGATCAATGAAAGTGACTTAATCCCTATCAGTAAGAATGAGTTTAAAATGATTAATGTTGGAGGAGATGTTTTGGTAAAATTTGATGAAAATGGCCAAGGAAATCACACAATGTATTTTATTGCAAACGGTGGAAATCCAGAAATTTCAACAGAATATAAGCCAAATGTTTACACGAATGAGGAACTAACTGATTTTGCAGGAGTATATTACAGTAAGGAATTAGGGGTCAATTATACATTAAAATTAGAAGATGATTTTTTAATGCTTTATATAAATGAAACGAAAACTTCACCACTCAAGTCAATTATGGTGAATTTGTTCTCAAATGATGAATATGGGATCTTTCAATTTAATAGGGACGGTGACGGCAAAGCTTCAGACTTTAGGTTGGCTGCGGGAAGAGTGAAAAATTTGATTTTCGAAAAACTATAAAACTTGTACGTAAAAAGGCCCACATCAAAAGCCTCAGTCAGATTCTGTAAAATTCCAATAAAGGATAATTGAAAGATGCATATTTCAATAAATTTTGGTGTTCTATTTGTGCAAGTGGCGCTTGCACAACCTAAAAGATCAAATAAACGATGCTTTTTGCAAAAAGCATTTAGGGCATAAAACAAAATAAACATAATTTTAGCTAACACTTTGTTATTTATAAATAACAAAGTGTTATATTTGTGGTCTTAAAGAGATGCACAAAATAAATAAAGCCATAAAATACCACTCAGATTGGTTAAATTATAAGGCTATTAAAACGAGTAATTATGAAGACAAAGGGAAAAGTCAAGCAAACAGCTTTCAGATTCGATGAGGATTTATTGGCTCTTGTTAAGGAAAAAGCAGAAGCGCAAAAAAGAACACTTAATAATTACATTGAGGTTCTTTTAATGAAAGATGTTGGGAAAATTCCCAATGAAGAAACCAAGCTGGCCATAGCAGAGGTTATGAGCGGCAAAGAACTAGAAGAAATAACGGATATAGATGCCTTTATGGACTCAATATGACAATCTAAAATGTACAAACTTGTAATTTCTACAAAATTTAAAAAAGATCTAAAAAAAGTAGTTAAGAATCCAACCGATAAAAAACTTACAACTGGGATGTTGAAAGTGCTAAAAGAGAAAGGGGTTTCAGGAATTCCCAAAGAAATGAAACCACATAAATTAAAGGGAAATTATAAAGATAATTGGGAGTGCCATATCAAACCAGATTTATTAATAATTTGGTATCAAATTGAATACCCTCAAACTATCCGGTTAGTGAGAATTGGCTCTCATTCAGATTTATTCAAATAATTAAAGTTCAATAATCGATGAGTATAGCAAAACAGAAATTCAAACTTCCAAGGAAAAAGAAGAAGTTCTTGAAAAAGGGACTATGGTTGTACACAGCGAATGAAAATGGAGATTCACTTTCCGCTAAGCCAGCTAAATATGAAAAGGACTACCTGGCTTTTAAAGAAGGAAGTCTTAGGAATCTATTGAAGAGAAGCAAAAAGAAGACCAAAGAATTTCGCATGAACTTGGATAAGGAGGTTTTTGTTCCTGATGAGATGTTGTTGACCTATGTAAATGAAATTTTTTCTGAGCGCTATCGACAGTCTTCCTATAAATGTTTGATTCGGGCAAAAAAGAGTAAAAAAGCTGTAGTGGCATATTTTAATTTTTTGAACGCGTACGAAATCTACAAGAATGGGAATGACTCCTACGCCAACATTTGCTGCATGTGAGTTGATTTGGCCTTTGACCTTCTGAGCTCGAAAAAGAAAGGTAAGTTGTGATATCATTTTCGGAACCGGCACTAAACAATTGATATATTCCAATATTTTAAGTATATTAGTCTAATAATATAACTTAAATCATATCAAAATGTTAGATATTGTATACAAATATCAGGGATTACTTGAAAATATTGATAGCTATATCGATGATAGTAAATTCAAAAAAGAGTATTTGATAGAACAACTTGGCGTTTCTCGTGCTACATTTTACAACAAGGTCAAGAAGAAGAATTTCACCATTGACGAAATGGTCATCCTTAGCAATATTCTTTTTCCTGAAGAAGCTAAGGCCTTCGAAATTAAGGAGGCCCTTAGGGCAAGCCGTGAGGACAGTAAGAATGGAAGAGCAAGAGATCATAACGACGTTATGGGCGATGTACGTAAAAAGTTGCGTGCATGAAAGTGGTTTGGACTAGAAAGGCTGACAATTCATTCAACGGAATTGTAGATTATCTACTGGATATTTGGAACATTGAGATAGCGACTAGTTTTGTCGATACCGTTGATCATACTATCAAATTGATTGTAAAGAATCCAGAAATGTTTAAGGTTTCCCAATATGATAATATCAGTCGAGAAGCTTTTATTACGAAACATACTACGATGTTCTATAGGATATTGGAGAACGCAATAGAAATAGAATACTTCTGGGGAAATTTCGATAATCCAGAGAAAATAAACGAATTGCTAAAGTTCAAATAAAGCATGGGTGACAGTTTAAAAATCCAAAAACTAAGAGAAGTACTTAGACAGGCCTACGAAGGTAATTCTGAATTACAAATAATCAGATTGCAAGGCTCCTTCAAGGCTAAGCTATTGAAAAAACATTATAAGGAATCTGATATATCAAGTATTGAGGTTTTAACTCTCGAGAGCGACAACCCTGATTATGAAGCGAACATCTCGGTGATAATAGATTTAAATGATGGGGGATTAAGCGAAATTAGAATTCTTAAGTTCAAATAAAGGATTGGCTTCAATACAAATTCAACATCACTTCCATAAATGAAAAAGAATTATTTAAAAGTTAACCAAGATTCCAAATCGTTTCTAATTCATCTTAAATCATTATCCCAAAGTGATAACTCGGGAATTTACAAGTTGTATTATTTCGAGGATGGAAAACCAAGGACGATTCAACGTCTCTTCGCTGAAGATTCCGATGGTATTTTGTATATTGGAATGACAGAAGGGCTTTTACTTCTAAGGGTAGGAAATTTGCATAAGGCATTAGTTGCTAATTCTAACATAGATGAAATTAAACCTGCTTCTTCTGGACATACCCAGATAGGCAAGAAATATTACCGCATTCGCAAAAAAATAAATGTTGACGATTTATATATTCAAATATTTCCACATGCCAATCCAAAGCAAGCGGAAACAGATGCCATTGAGAAATATGTAAATGAATTCGCAGAGCTTCCTCCATTAAATGGCCAGTACGGTTCTTATGATCCAGATTGGTCTATATTTTCATAAATTGAATGTTCAAATAAAGAATTGA
>CAJQMW010000344.1 GCA_905479535.1 uncultured Maribacter sp.
AAGAAGGCATAGGTTTTTTGCTGAAAGAATTTGCCGAGCAAGAGAAAGAAAACCAAACCTGTAAGCGAGTCAAAGAACCCGCTGCCCCAATCAAAGATTATTTCTACCGTACTTCTTAAGAACAAGACCAATATCCCTATGGCGATAGGAACGTCTATATTTAATATTTTAGAACGAAGCCCCTTGTAGGCTGAGATGAAATAGTCCTTGCCCGAATACAAGACAACAGGTAAGGAAAAGATGAACATGAGCCAACGGAATATGGCCTCGTACTTATTTAACCAAAATTCGCCACCTGAAAAGCTATTCGATGATAAGTCAAAATAATCCGGAAATGAAAGGAACATAACATTACCAAATGCAAAGCCGGCAACTCCTAGTTTATAGATGAGGCTATTATCTACTTTTTTTGTTTTTTTATGGTCAAAGTCATCCAAGGAAATGGATGGCTCATAGCCAATGTGGGACAGTAGTAATGCCAACTCCTTTAAGGAAACCTCTTTGGTGTAGGTAATGCGGAGCATTTTTTTAGGAAAGTCTACTTGAGAACTGGTTATACAAGGATTTAGCTTATTCAGGTTTTCAAGTACCCAAATACAGGAGCTACAGTGAATATGTGGTATAAACAGGTTTACGATTTGTAGCTCTTCATCATGGAACTCTATTAGTCTTTCAACAATAATAGTATCGTCGAGAAAATCATATTTTCCTTCAATCTTTTTTGGAGTGGTTCCAGCAGCCGACTGTAAGTCATAATAATAGGATAGGTCATTGGAAGCAAAAATTTCATAAACCGTTTTGCAACCGTTACAACAGAAGTTCTTTTCATCAAATTGAATTATAGTACCCGTATAATCATCACCACAATGATAACATTTAGTCGTTTTCATACACTTTGCATACCTGCTGCAAAGTTGAAGATCATCTCAACCATAAAATATGATAAATGTCAGTTTTTAGCTAACTTAGGCAGAGTACCTTTGTAGTGTTTGGTATTAAAATCAATAAGGAATGGAAAGCAGGTGCGAAAATTGTATCATAAGACAGTTCAACGCTTTACGCGCCATGAACAAGGAGGAGTTGAAGCGTGTTTCCGATACCAAAATAAGTAAGACCGTCAAAAAAGGGGAAGCGCTGTTTGAAGAAGGTGAAAAGCTGGATGGTGTCTATTGCGTTAGGGCTGGCGTGTCCAAACTATCCAAACTTAGTGCCAACGGAAAAAATCAAATAGTAAAACTGGCCAGCAAGGGAGAGGTCATTGGCCAACGTTCTGTAGTAGCCGAGGAAAATGCTAATCTCAGTGCCATTGCGGTTAGCGATATGGAAGTCTGTTTTATACCTAAAGAGGGTATAGTCAATACCTTGAATACCAATCCTAATTTCACTTTGGAGGTTTTGCGCCATATGGCACACGACCTAAGAGAAGCGGATGATGTAATCGTAAATATGGGTCAAAAAACGGTAAAACAGCGTATTGCCCAAGCATTTTTATACTTGATGACCAATTTTGGAGAAGACAAAAATGGATTTTTGACGCTCACCCTGTCCAGGGAAGATACCGCCAATGTCGTAGGTACGGCCACGGAGTCCTGCATCCGCATAATTTCGGAATTTAAAAAGAAAGGTTTTCTCAAAACCTCTGGAAAGAAAATAGGCATAGCCGATGAAAAAGCATTACAAGATATGGTAAACGGTTTTTAAATAGGCAAAACCTGATAATTGTCATAGAATCCAATCCCGACTACTTCTAACTTTACGGTATTGAACAAACGGTAAGACTACATGAAACATATTTTGATACCCACAGATTTTTCCGAGAACGCTTGGAATGCGATTACATATGCCCTAGACTTATTTAAAGAGGAGGAATGTATGTTTTACTTGTTAAATACCTACACCCCTGCCATTGCGAGTAGTAGGTTTATGGCGGCTTCGTTCGAAGGTGGTTTGTACGCTAATACGGCCCACGAGTTCTCTCAAGATGGATTGAAGAAAACCATAAATAGAATTAAGAGAAAGCATTTTAATACCAAGCACAAATTCAAGACCATATCATCGTTTGCACTACTTGTTGACGAAATCGTAGAAAGTGTTTCAAAATACGAAATTGACTTAGTTGTAGCTGGGACCAAGGGTTCAAGTGGAGTCTCCGAAGTTTTTTTGGGTAGCAATGCGGTGCGTATGATTAAAGCGGTAAAAAAATGCCCGCTCCTCGTTATTCCAAAATCGTTTAAGTTTGAAAAGCCAACTGAAATTGCCTTTGCAACAGATTTTAATCGGTTTTATACCCTGTCGGAACTGCGGCCACTGATTGAGATGGCAAAATCATTTGGAGCGGTAATTCGTATCGTCAACGTACAGTACGAAATTAAGCCCTTAACAGAATTACAACGCTTTAATCTTAACATGCTTAGAAAGTATTTGAACGATATAGAGCATTATGTACATACGGTTTCAGAATTGAATTCAGTGTCTAGGACCTTGGAATTATTCTCGACCGAATTGGATATACATTTGCTTGCTATGTTGAACTATCAACATAGTTTTATGGAAAGATTAACGAGAGAGCCGATTGTGAAAAGGATTGCCTTTCACACGCAAACCCCGCTATTGATTATACCAGAACTAAGCATGGTGCGCACTACAAAGAGTAATAGTGCCCATGAAATTTCTTTTTCTAATTAGGGCGATTTCCAATGGGATTATCTTCGTAGAAATCTTCAAAGGTCTTTGAGGTTTGATAATCATCCGTCAGTACTCTATATACCATAAAAATAATGGATACTTGACCAAGCACTGTTACATAAAACACCCAATTAAAAGGGAAGTTCATGGTTACCATTATGACGACCGTAAGTAATAGTAGGCTTGTGATAGCAACCCAAAATAATCCGCTCTTTTTCATTTTTATTTTAAAAGTACCGGAAATAGGTAGGAGTTGCCGTTAAAATTCTTGTAAAATCTCAACTATGGGTTTAGTAACCAAAACTTTTCTTCTACGGGAATATTATTTTTTCTACCCAAATGAAGCGGGTTAAAGTCCGCTTTGGCAAAAGAATACCAAATGGTTGAGGACAAGGCCGGTGCTATGTCCGCATGGTCCCAAAGTAAATTAGCACCGTAAGTGGTTCCTTGATTGGCAGTGTAGGGAATACCTTTGGCGTTATCGATTAAACTGCTGGTAATAAACGTTTTTTCTATATCTAGCATCAGTTCATTGGAAAGGTCTAATCGCCCAATACTATTAAAGGCCACGGCCATTTGCGCAGTCCCTTCCAACCAAACTACATCTTTGTCATCATCAAAGCAATACCCGGAAACCTCCTCTCCCGTAAGAGTATTTTCTTGATTGTTAAGGTACCTATTGGCTTGAAAAAGCACGTCATCGGACATATCACCGAATACACCACTGCTAAGGGGGTGCAAATCCATAGCGTACGCATAATCTGGATTTTCCGGCCAGGCCATTAATACCCTTAGGGTATTGTCCCATCGTTGCTCCTTTAAGAACCGGAGGATGCCTCTATGAAAATCATCATAACCCTTGACCGCATTAAAAGCCATTAAAATACCTTCCG
>CAJQMW010000345.1 GCA_905479535.1 uncultured Maribacter sp.
TGCACTGGCCGGTTCTTTTGGGGCTTGACCTTTACAGCTCAACGAGTTTAAACATATAAATAGCAGTATTCCTAGTTTGACTATCCGTAGCATTTTTGAAGCTTTCCAATAAATATAGTGGATAAAGTTATTAGTCGCCCCAACGGTTTAGAGCTACTTTTCTGAGTGGAGTGAAAAAGGGGTTTACTGGAGGAGGTGCTGCCAGTTGTTCCTGTAATGCCTGCTTAATCTGATGATTTTACCATTCTCAAGTTTTGCATCATAATCGCCATTACTTCTAGATTTCAGTTCTTTAATACATGTGGCGTTTATAATTGCTGAACGATGCACTCTTAGAAATAAAGTTGGGTCCAGTTCAATTTCAAATTCCTTTAAAGTCTTGTTGTCCAAAAAATTCTGGCCGTCAGTACAAACCATAGCGTAGGGCTTATCGGTCATAATAAGCTGAATTGAAGCCGTGGGAATGGTTATGATTTTTGTACCGATTTTAAGCTTTGTTTTTTCAGGATACCGTTTGGTACTATTGGTTGATCTATATTTTAAACTATAAAGGGCAGGAAAAATGGTATACCACAATACAGCGATGTAGAATTGATTGGAAAGGGCAGTATTAAAAATCGTTGAAAACCGATGTGGTGGTGAGAATGCCAAATTGCTTATCAACACGAACACGGCAGCGAAAAATAAGATATGAATAAGACTAAAAGCAATGCCAACACCTAAATTTAAGGGTAGGTTGTTCCACTCATTTTTGGGATCAATAATGTTAATCAATCGATTTATTAAAATGGTAAACGGGATGAAAAGTATCCAAAAGCTGTTGTAGAGTAACGATTCCGATAAATAGAACCCCGTTTTTTGTACGCTACTGTAGATGTAATCTTGAAGAACTGCCAACAGAAAAACAAAAATCACAAAGATCAAATACATAGGTATTTTACCAATTTTCGGGATTTTGAATTTTTCGGATATGTAAATTGGTTGCTCCATTGTTTTTTGCAGCTTGTACCAGCACAATGTAAAATACCGTAGTTATGCTATTGTACTTTCATAAAAAGCCTATCAGGGTTTTTCAGACCTGTCCTAAGTTAGCAAATAAATGGGATTTCTAGATAAGGAATAATAGGGGATCTCCTTACCTCTGGTGGATTACTTTTTGTATTTGTAGGCGGTTCATTATTGATCTTCAAATACTTGGTCCGAATGTCAATAGATTTGTGTCGGGATCAAGCACGGAAAATTCCTTTTGCCCCCCAGGTTTGGTTTCTAAAGGTCCATTTGGGTGAATACTTGTTTTATTATCCAATAATATTTGGCAAAAATCTTCAATATTGTCAGTTCTAATATATACCTGTCCATAATTCTCTTTTGGGTCAAGTTCCTTAAATTCGAAGAAGTGAATTTCTATTTTATCTTTTCGAACCATTAAATACCCATCATAATCCCCTATTTCTTTAAAGCCCAATTTATTCAAATAAAATTCTCTTGTGACTTCTTTGTCGCGCATTGGTAGTTTTGGGTTAATAGCAGTTAGCATAATATCACCATTAATATTTATTAGTTCTCGCTTCTTGTATTCAATTTAAATTTATCACGTATCCTTGAATGATAGCTAAGGGTTCCGCTAAGACTTGTTGATGTGATTTGTCCGTAGGACAAGCCGGACTAACCTAAAGATACTTTTTTCGCGTGATATTCGTGTATGAAATCCGGAGGCAATGAATTAAAACCTTTTTTACAGGGCGTTTTTATTCCGTGGCAATGAACAAGTCCACTTCCGATTCCCCTCCATTTTTTGATTTAGCTCCGTAAACTTCAAAGTCTGCCGTATACCTGCGTTTTAGTTCCTTGTCTTCTTTCCAGACTTTTTTCCATAAGTCTACAATTGCATTAGGCATTTCTCCCTTCGCAACGAGTTTGGTGTATTTTCCGCCCTTAAATTCCCGTCCGACAAGTCCATCTGGGATTTCGTCCAATGATTTTACTTTATGGCCGATTATGGCGGTGTATTTTCCAGTGTAGTCGCTTTCATAGTCGGTAAAAACAGAATAAATTTTACCTGATTCTTTGTTTGGTATTTTCTCTGAAACTTCGTCCGAGTAAAATTCCCCCCAAAGTTTGCCCATATCTTCAATGGATTTTTCGCCTTCGTTTGTCGATTCGATTGAAATTCCGATTACTTTGAAATCCGCTAAGTTCTGTTCCATATATCCTTTCCGGTTTTTACAAGAAAAAATGATAGTCAATATTATAAAAATAGTTGTTGCTTGTTTCATTTTAAAACGCATATAACGGTTTAGCTATGAACAGTGTTGAAAAAAATTGCTTTTGCTTTCCACCAAGCACAAGGCGAAATCTTATTGTTTTGCTTTAATTTTTCTTATTCAAAGCTAAATCAATAAGAGAGACTTTATAAATATATAAAGAGCTTTTGATTTTGCATTACAACTAGCACTACGTTTAGGTATTGTGCCTCTTGCACAAGTTAGCGAAAAAAGTGGCATTTGGATCATTGTGGATCGGCGGAAGGATCGTAACTTTAGGCATACAGGGGAAAAAAGGACTACCGGGAGAAGCTCTTCAACAGTTTTCAACTAAGTGATAGAGTCCCAAAGGACAATTTTTAGCCCTTTAAAAAAGTACAGAATAGTTTCGATTGGTGTAAAGAGCGATTGAAAAGGTGGATTACGAACCGCCGTATACGAGACCCGTATCCCGAAACTTCGGGAGTGGTGTGAGGGGCGCAGTCCGTTCCTACTTAGGGGCGGACCCGTCTATTCGATTGTAGCGAGTTTTATTTTTTTGGTTCAGTTTTATTAAACATATATCTAGCTATTTTCCATTCTCCATCTACTTTTTCAAACACAAAAAGCTCTCTGTTTGCTTCTGGAGCCTCAACACCATTTGCATGTATTTTAACCGTCCCTTTAGAACTTGTGATAGCAAAAGCCATATTTCCTTCTACTTCAATTTCCTCTATGTGGAATTCAATATTTAACTGAATTTGAGAAAATACAAATTCATAAGATTTTAAAATACCTTCTGAACCTATTCCAGACGTTGCTTCAGTTGGCATAAACACACCATCTTTGGTATAAAGACTTTGAGCCAATTTTGAATCTGAGGTATTTAATGATTTTTGATACGTGCTCAGTAATTCTTCAATTTTCTTTTTTTCTTCTTTATGCATAATTTCTTTGTTTTCTGTTTGTATTGTGTTGTCTAATTCAGTTTTCTTTTTGTTTTGGGTACATCACACTAGCACTGCTAATGCGAATGCTGTAAATATTATTCTTTTCATTTCTTAATTATTTTGATTTATCCATTCATTAAGTGAGGTAAATTCTTCTGTTGCAATTTCTTTAGCCAATTGAATTTGAGCTTCCGAATTTTGACCCATATAGGTATGAGCTTCAAAATAAGCTAGCATTTGGGCAATTTCTCCGGCCCCTTCAAAAAAGCTTGAAAACACTTCCACAGGAACTTGATTGAAACTGTAGTCTTTTCCATTTGCTTTAAAAGCATCTAAAATAGCATTGAAGCTATTGAACTCTGTAGCTAGTGATAAGTAACTTCCATTCCCAACTTTATCAGGGTTTAAAAATACACCTGCAACTACTTTACCTAAGTCATTGATATCCGACATATGGATTCCTTTTACTGTAGGATCAATAGGGAGTGTCCATCCTGTAGAACCGTCTTGTTGTATTTGTGCACCCATTTGCCCTGTAAAGTTTTGGAAATAGAATGGAGGTTGAACATATGTGTAGTTTTCGAATCCAGCCTCTTTTACCAACTCATCTACTTTAGCCTTGCCGGTAAAATGAGGAACATCAAATTTTCCATTGCTTATCTTTTCTACATCAGGAAGTGTAGACCATATAAAGTGATTTACACCTGCATCTTTTGCCGCTTGGATAGCGGTTTTACCTTGAGCAATTTCATCAGCACCTTCCCAAAAGTTAGTGACAACAAATACACCGTGAGCATCTTTAAAAGCTTCTGTTAATGAACTCAAATCAGTAAGGTCAGCCTTTACCACTTGATCCGCTTTACCCGAATACTTGTCTGGGTTTCTTGAAATGGCTCTTACTTTAAATGTACCTTCTTTAATTAATGCATTTACAACTCCTTTACCTTGTGAACCTGTCGCTCCGATTACTGCAATTGTTTTATTTTCCATCGTTTATTTTGTTTTAATATTTATAACGATACAAAGATGGGGAGTGTTAATAAGGTTAACCTATAAGGTATATTAAGAAATGGTATTAAAATAGATTAAGGTTTTGTAATTTTCTTTCGAATAGTACTTAGGAACTCTGGGGTTACTCCAAGGTAAGAGGCAATTTGAACATTGGAAATTCGATTAAAGAATTGTGGGTAACGCTTTACAAAGTCGAGATATCGTTCTTCTGCTGTGGAGCCTATGTCTTGTAGTATTCTTCGCTGTGCACTAACCATGGCATTTTCAGCAAGGACCCTGAAAATCCTATTGAATTTTGGGTAATTTACAAATAGCTTTAGTTGATCTTGTTTTCCTATTTGAAGAATGGTCGAGTTTTCTATTGCTTCAACATAAAGCTTACTCGGTTCTTCCGAATGAAAACTACCAATGTCTCCTATCCACCAATTTTCAATGGCAAATTGCAGATTGTGTTCCTTGCCCTTTTCATCTACAAAATACATTCGGAAACAACCTTCAACTACAAATGTGTTGTACTTGCAAACATCTCCCTCCTGCAGAATGAATTGTCTTCGTTTAACTCTTCTTTCTTTAAAAAACTCTTCCACTACAGACGTTTCACCTTCATCCAAAGGAAGAAGATTATTAAAATAGTCAATTAGTGGTTTTGTCGTCATTTTTTTAATTCGCTACAACGGGAGTCTGCGCAGCAACTCCATTCGGATTAAAATTAAGGAATCGATTGGGATTTAGGGATTGGCCATGGTAGTTTTCTTTATTGATCGGTAACGGGAAGGTAGTGATGCGAACAAAAGAAAGTCTCCCCTACGGCCCAATAT
>CAJQMW010000346.1 GCA_905479535.1 uncultured Maribacter sp.
TTTGGCCAACCCTGGCATGCCATTGTTGGAAGTAGAATCCCCTGAGAACTTTCAGGTGATGGCAATGGTTACGGAATCCAACATATTGCAGATCAAGAAAGGCACCAAAGTACAAGTGCTTATAAAATCGACCCATAAAACAGTATCGGGAAAGGTTACGGAAGTAAGTACATCGGCCAAAAATACTGGCGGACAATATTTGGTAAAAGTAATGTTGAACGATACGGATACCGAGTTACTTTCCGGTATGTACGCCACAGTACAATTTCCTTTAGAAGGAAAGTCTGTTTCAGAAAGCGTTTTTCTTCCAAAAGAAGCTTTGGTAACCAATGGCCAATTGTCAGGTGTTTACACAGTGAGCCAAAGCAATACCGCTATTTTACGCTGGTTGCGCCTGGGAAGGACGGTGGGCGATCAAGTAGAGGTACTTTCAGGCTTGTCCCCGGAAGAAACATATATCCTTTCTTCGGAAGGGAGACTTTACAACGGAGCAAAAATATCTGTCCAATAAAAGAAAGGCTAATTGCCATCCGGCGGATAGGGATAGGCCTGCCCGCCCGGAAGCCATAAAAAAACAATAAAATGAAAGAAGGACTAGCAGGAAAAATTGCCAAGGCATTTATCGAATCCAAATTAACGGTATTGTTGATGATCGTATTCATGGCCGTTGGCGTGTATAGTTCGTTTTTGATTCCGAGGGAAGAAGAGCCACAGATCAATGTACCCATGGCCGATATTTTTATAGGATATCCAGGGGCAAGCCCCAAAGAATTGGAGAACAGGGTCGTTAAACCACTGGAAAAAATAGTTTCCAATATTCAGGGGGTCGAATATGTATATTCAACAGCTTCTAAGGAACAAGGAATGGTCACTATACAGTTTTTCGTTGGGGAAGACATGGAACGTTCCCTGGTAAAACTGTACAACGAGATCAACAAACACATAGACCAGATGCCGCAAGGTGTTACCATGCCGCTCGTCAAAACACGGGCTATTGACGATGTGCCCATGCTGGCATTGACATTGTGGAGCGAGAGTTATAACGATTTTCAGCTTAAACAGATAGCACAAGAGCTTACCGATGAGATAGAAAAGGTAAATCAAGTGTCAAGCACCCAAAAAATTGGAGGAAGAAATAGGCAGTTACGTGTCGTACTGGATGAAGATAAGTTGGCCGAAAGCGGACTCGATTTTTTGTCGGTTTCCGAAATGATCAAAGCCAACAATCAGCAGCTAGGTGCCGGAAGTTTCAATAAAAATGACAAAGAGTTTTTAGTGACCACCGGCAGGTTTTTAGAAACAAAGGAAGACGTGGAAAACCTCGTGGTGGGTGTTCGGCAAAACAAACCTGTTTACCTGAAGCAAGTTGCGGGCATTCAGGACGGCCCCGAAGTACCTAAAAACTATGTGTCCCTTGGGTTTGGCCAGGCAACCATGAAAGCATCGGAGTACCGATCGGAGTATCCCGCGGTCACTATTTCCGTAGCTAAGAGAAAAGGGGCCGATGCCATGAAAATCTCCGATATTATTTTAGAAAAAGTGGAGTTGCTGGAAAAAACCCTTATCCCGGATGATGTTCACGTTGAGGTTACCCGGAATTATGGGGTAACGGCATCCCAGAAAGTATCAGAACTGTTACTTCACCTTATCGGGGCCATTATTGCAGTAACCTTTGTGGTGATGTTGGCCATGGGATGGCGTGGTGGATTGGTGGTATTTTTATCGGTGCCCATTACTTTTGCGTTAACGCTTTTGAGCTACTACATATTGGACTATACTTTAAACCGGATCACCCTTTTCGCTTTGGTGTTCGTCACAGGTATTGTGGTAGATGACTCTATTATCATCGCAGAAAACATGCACCGGCATTTCAAAATGAAACGCTTGCCTTTTAAACAGGCTGCCCTTTATGCCATTAACGAAGTAGGTAATCCCACTATTTTGGCAACCTTTACGGTAATAGCCGCTGTATTGCCCATGGCGTTTGTGTCCGGCTTAATGGGGCCATACATGTCCCCTATGCCCATTGGGGCTTCCATTGCCATGCTGCTTTCCTTATTTGTCGCTTTGACCATTACGCCTTATTTAGGGTATGTTTTCTTACGTGAAAAGGAAAAGGGGGGGAAGAAGAAAAAAGAAGAAAAGCCATTGGAGGAAACTTTCATCTACAGGATCTATGAAAAACTGGAAAGGCCCCTTGTTGAAAGCCCGGGAAAACGCTGGTTGTTTTTAGGGATCACCTTTTTATTGTTGCTGGGCTCCATTGCCATGTTTTTTACCAAATCAGTGGGGGTAAAGATGCTTCCGTTTGATAATAAGAATGAATTTCAGGTAATGATAGATATGCCCGAGGGCACCACCCTGGAACGTACGGCAGTGGTAGCCAAAGAAATAGCACAATATCTCGCCACCCGGCCGGAGGTCGTTAATTACCAAAGCTATGTAGGAACGTCATCACCCATTACTTTTAATGGTCTGGTGCGGCATTACGATTTGCGGGCAGGGAGCAATATGGCAGATATCCAAGTGAATTTAGTGGATAAAGACGACCGAAGTGAACAAAGTCATGACATTGCCAAAAAATTTAGACCGGATATTATTAAAATAGCAAATAAATACAATGCCAATATCAAACTGGTCGAAGTCCCTCCAGGGCCACCGGTATTGTCCACAATTGTTGCAGAGGTGTATGGCCCAGACTATAAACAGCAAATTAAAATTGCCGATCAGGTACAACAAATCCTCAAAAACACCAAAGATGTGGTAGATATTGATTGGATGGTGGAACACGACCAAACGGAATATGAATTTGTGATCGACAAAGAAAAAGCAATGCTTTATGGGGTAGCACCACAGCAAATAGTACATACCATGAACATGGCCCTATCGGAACGGGCAATAACTACGCTGTACGATGAGGAGGCAAACAATCAGGTTGGGTTGATTTTGGCCTTGGATGAAAAAGAAAAATCCACCATAAGTGATATTTCCCGTTTAAAGGTAAAATCCCGGCAAGGCAACATGGTTACCATAGGAAACCTGGTGGAGGTTAAAGAACACAGTAGGGATAAAAGTATCTATAGAAAAAACCAAAAACGTGTAGTATATGTGCTGGCCGATATGGCAGGGAAATTGGAAAGCCCGGTGTACGCCATATTGGGCATGACCGAAAAGCTCAAGGAAATAAATCTTCCGAAAGGATATTCCATAAACGAACGCTATATGGAACAACCACAAAATGAAGATGATTACACGGTAAAATGGGACGGGGAGTGGCAAATTACCTTAGAAGTCTTTAGAGATCTCGGCATTGCCTTTCTTGGTGTTATTTTTATCATTTACATCTTGATCGTGGGATGGTTCCAAAACTATAAGGCACCCATTGTCATGATGGTGGCCATACCACTTTCCTTAATTGGTATTGTGTTGGGGCATTGGCTGTTGGGAGCATTTTTCACCGCCACTTCCTTTATCGGGATGATTGCCCTGGCAGGGATTATGGTACGTAATTCGGTATTGTTGATCGACTTTATAAATATACGTCTCGCTGAAGAAACCCCGTTGAAACAAGCGGTCATTGAAGCCGGGGCGGTAAGAACGACCCCGATTATACTCACTGCAGGAACCGTTGTCATTGGTGCATTTGTTATTTTATTCGATCCTATTTTTCAAGGACTTGCCATTTCATTGATGGGAGGTTCCATTGTATCCACTGTACTTACCTTGTTGGTAGTACCGTTGGTCTATTATTTAATCGAAAGGAAGAACTATCCGGAAAAGGACCAAGAAACCAAAACCGATGGTGAAGATGATGAAGAGGAAAGTAGGTCGTAATGGCGGCGATATCAAAATTTTTAAAATGTAAAAAATGAAACTACTCATTGTAACCGCAGTGGAGGAATTTGAAAAAGAAATCCTACGCCTATTCCGAGAAGCAAATATTGAGAACTTTAGCGGTTCCGAAATAGACGGATTTGAAAGTGCAGGGCCATTGGTAAGGACCACAAGCTGGTTCCCCGGTAAAAAGGGAGGTGTGGAATCCACTTTGTTTTTTTCTTTTACAGAAGAAAGAAATATTGAAGCCTTTTTTGGGTTGATTAAGGAATTCAATAAAAAACTCGAAACCAACAACCCCATAAAAGCGGCGGTAGTGCCCATAGAAAAATTTATATAAATTTTTTTAAATAGATGAAATGCCCATAATCAACATTGGGATACCAACCCTGCCTGTCTTCAGGTAGGTATTTGAACATTAAAAACAAATAAATATTTAAACGTATGAAAAACAGGATAGTTAGGGCGGTAGCAGGCTCGTTTATATTGATCAGTTTGCTTTTGGCAATTTATGTGAACATCCAATGGTTGTGGTTTACCACATTTGTAGGGTTCAACTTATTGCAATCCGCTTTCACCAAATGGTGTTTGATGGAAGAAATTTTAAAGAAGTTTGGGGTAAAGGACTAAGGTTGCCCATATTTTTAATCAGGAAAAATACAAAGCCATGACCGTGTGCCATTTAGGCGAAACCAATTCGTGACTAAACCAATTCATAGCCGAAATCTGGGCTCAAATTTTAGGATAATTGTTTCTAGGGCCTGTTAACACTAAACGGAAATCACGGATTTTTTGATGACTTTTTCGGGTTTTTAGGCGGTTTTAGCAAAACATAGCGAGCTACGTGGCCAAAAAACAACGAAGAAATACGAAAAAGGGCGAAATACCCCTATGGCTTGCCTCGGGATAGTCGGTTTCAAGAATTTTTTTATTGTCTCTTAACCGATTTTTCAATAGCATTAAAAATGAATTCTTTTACGGCAATTCTATGCGGTTTCGAATGATATTTTTGATAAAATTTTGGGATAGGTTCTATTTCATTGGGTTAGGCTATGCGGCGGACAAATCTTAGAAACGATCATGGATAATTCAACAATATTAATAGAAACCTTGAACAATTGCGTTGTTCAGTGTAATCGTTGTGCCGATGCCTGCTTGGATGAAGATGACATCGCCGCTATGGTAGACTGCATTCGTACCAATCGCGTATGCGCTGAAATTTGCGGTACAGCTGCGAAAATACTGGCAACGAACTACAAAGACGTTGGCGACCTTATAAAGTATTGCCATAGGCTTTGTATGTCATGTGCCACGGAATGTGAAAAACACGAACACCAACATTGCGTGGAATGTGCGGAAGCCTGCAAAAAATGTGC
>CAJQMW010000347.1 GCA_905479535.1 uncultured Maribacter sp.
AGGCTTGGTCATTTTAGGTGTAGGGATGTTAAAACCGAATATTTCTACGATGGTAGGAGGGCTCTACAAGCCAAACGACATTAGGCGCGACAAGGGTTTCAGTATTTTTTATGTTGGGATTAATATAGGTTCGTTTACGGCCTCGCTCTCCGTTGGTCTGGTGGCAGCTTATTACGGCTGGCATTATGGGTTTGGACTGGCAGGAATTGGAATGTTTTTGGGTTTATTGGTGTATCTCTATGGTCAACGTTTCTTGGTACACGTAGGTAACGTGCCTACCGTAGAGGAAAAATCTAACGATATTTCTTTGGCCACGCTATTTTCCCAATTGTTTAAATCTCCGTTACAATTGGGCATAGTGGTGGTACTTCTCGTACTGTCCTTTTATGCCGGATTTACTTTTGAAGGTCCCGACAATTGGGGCTATGGGGTACTTTTTATAGTACTTTCCCTGATAACAGGTCTTATGATGATGATTTATAAGAACTTGAACGGGCAGGTGGAAAAAGATAGGTACGTTGTCCTTTTACTTTCGCTCCTAATGGTTCTTGTTTTCTGGGGAAGTTTTGAACAGATGGGCGGCTTAATGAACCTATACGCAGAAGAAAAGACCAATAGAATGTTTATGGGATGGGAAGTACCCGCAGCTTGGTTTCAAGGTGCAAATGCCGGTTTCATTATTCTTTTTGCCGTATTGGTTGCCAATTTTTGGGCTAAACGAAAATTAAAGGGTAAAGAGGCCTCTTCATTGTTTAAAATGGCAGTTGGGGTTATAATTATGGGCATTGGGTTTGTATACATGGTCTTTGCTTCCTTGCAATATGAGGCCAATGGTAGTTCCGCTATGTATTGGTTGGTATTGGCATATCTCTTCCATACTTTGGGAGAACTATGTCTGTCACCGGTATCCTTATCGTTCTTTACCAAATTGGCACCTGCCCGTTACATGGCCTTGATGATGGGGGTTTACTGGGCAGCCACCGGATTAGGAAACAAAGTCGCGGGAATTATCGGGGAAAGCTCTGTTAAGGCAGGGGAGCTAAAAGTGTTCGGGGGTCTTTTCATTTTTGCCGTGTTATTTGGATTATTGGTGATTTTGCTGCTAAAACCGTTGAAACGACTTACGCACGGTGCGGAGGACAAAGAGACGGTAATTCAGGATAATGAAACGGAGGGATTTGAGCTTTCCGATCATTGATTAAAACAATATTAGCTATTTACCTCTCTTGGGAGAGGTCGGAACTTCTTTTTTTAGAGAGTTCCGGGAGAGGCCAATAATAAGCTCCCTTTTCACCCGTATAGTGAAAAGGGATTTTGTTTTTACTACATGTCTTTTTCCACCGTTCTACGTAGCTTTTGTAATTACTTCCGTCTGCTATGATTTGTTTTGGCCTAATGGTTAGTAGTAGTCTTTCAAGATTTATCCTGGGCGAATAGGTTAGAAGGACAATTTGTTCTGGGTTTTGTTCAGGATAGATGCCAAGACTATCAATAATCAGTAGGGGTAAACCAAAAACATCATAACTGTTGACCAAAGTTTCGTAAGAAATAGAATCAATCCGCTCTCCAATGCGATAATCTGATAATACTTTTTCCGGGGCTTCGAGATTATTGGTCAATACCTCCAATCTTGTTCCGTTCTTGTTGAGTACTATTGAATTTTTAGTTTGGTGCAGTACCAAAACCTCATTTGTTGCGGAGGCACTATAGTGTTTATAGATGGTCCACGTCTGAAAACATACTAATGAAAACAAGAAAAAAACCACTGGCCTAAAACTGATGCGTTGTACCAAATATACTAACATACCGATTGCGAGGTAGGCGAGTATCAATTGTCCGTAATCGAACGAAATCGATTTGAATATAAAACTTTCCTGATCTGCCACCCAAGCTACAATACCGTTCATCCAGCCAATCAATTTATTAAAAAACAGGACTAACCAGTCGGGCAGTAAATTGATGAGGGCAAGAACTATAACTAATATACCGGTTCCGAGAATAAAGCCTAGCGCGGGAACTATTAAAAGATTGGAAATAAAGAACAAGCCTGGAAACTGGTGAAAATAAAAGAGACTTATCGGTAGCACTCCCAATTGAGCTGCAACACTTACGGATAGCAATTGCCACAAATAGCGTAAAATCTTGTTCTTTGGGAACCAAAGTTTTTGAAGCAAGGGATAAATCCAGACGATAGCAAAAACTGCCGCGTAGCTCATTTGAAAGCCAACTTGGAACAACAGGTTGGGATTGATGAACAACAAAATGAAGAACATGGACAGCGCCAAAATATTAAAGGTGTTACTAGGCCTGTTCAAATAAAGGGCGTAGGCCACAAAACTGAACATGGTACAGGCTCTGATGATGGACGGGGATAAACCTGCAACAAAGGCAAAGCCCCACAATAGGATTACGCTAATTAGTAAAGTGGCAGATCTATTTCTTAAGGGTTGTAGTAAAAACTGAATCAATAGTAATAGTACGCCAATGTGCAGCCCAGAAACCGCCAAAATATGAACGGCTCCCGCATCTTTATAATCGGTATAGGTCTCGGCAGAAATATTCGAACGCTCCCCAAGTAATAAGGCCTGGATTATGCTCAATTCGTTCGGTCCAAAATTGGCTTGTTTCAATTTTTCAATGATATGATTTCTAGCTGATGAGGCTAGGCCAAAAATTGTGCGCTCCGGATTTTCACTTTTGACATAATTCGAAGGGGTAAGCTTTAGTTGATGGTACATCCCCAGCTTCTTCATATAGTCCCTATAATCGAATTGGTGGGGGTTTAAGGGTGGGTGAATAGGTAGAACTTCTGAAAACAACCAAATTTTGTCGTCTACTTTTAATCGATTCTGGGTGGTGTCCAACGGGCCGCTCAAAAGTATTTTACCGGTACTCCGCGAACTATTTACCCCGTTTACCATGGCCACATAGCGTTCTGAGAATGAAGTTGGTTTTAGAACTTCGGTTATTTTTAATTGCCACTGATTTTGTCCGTCAATTGATAAATTACTGTAGTGGCTATTATGATGTAGGGGTTGGGCTTGAATACTAATAAAAATGCCTAAAGTAATTGTAGTCAGAGCGCCAATAAGCCCAAAGAAGGTGGAATTGGTATTGGGTCTGGTGGAAAATACGATTCCCAGGACCATGAAAAGAATGACGGGGATGGCTAGAGCAAATCGAATGTCAAACGGAAAATAAAACCCAATGAGAATTCCTATTATAAGAAGTAGCGTTAACTTAATAGGTACGAACGCCAGTAATTTCATTTAAAGGATTCTGGTGGCTTTTACAAAGGCACGGTTCCAAAATCCTTCCCGCAAAGAGGAAACGGTTACGCCACGAGAAGTGGAGGCATGTATGAATTTTATTTCGTCGTTCTCCACCTTTACCACCATACCTACATGGTTGATGCGTTTGGAGCGTCTATTGGTCTTAAAAAAAAGTAAATCTCCTTTTTCTACGTCTTTTACCCTAATTTTTTTTCCTTCCTCCGCCATATGGATGGAGGTTCTTGGCAGTTTTATGTCATGTTCCGCAAAAGAAACATAGAGTAGTCCGGAACAGTCCATTCCCTTTCTAGTGGTACCCCCAAACTTATAACGAACGCCGGAAAAGGTAAGAGCGGTATTTATGATTCCGTCAGCTTTCGTGGGATCTCCATAGGAAGGTCTTGTTGCCGCTGTTTCTTTTTCAACCTTTTTTTCATTTCCTCTGCGGGCGTTATCGGCGGCCGCAACGGAAATCTTTCTTTCCTTACTGGTCAACTTACCTTTTTTACCGGTACCACAACTTGTAATGGCTATGAACAATAAGAAATAAGATAGTCTGCGCATGAATTTCAAGTGTTGTCCCTACTACTTGAACATCAAAATTATAGAATTATTTTAGATAAACTCTAAATCGTTGTGGAATTGATAATTACAAGGAGGTCTAATTATTGGTTTTGAGCCTGCTGAACAATTAAGGTAGCTGCTTTTTCACTTGCACCCGGGCCTCCTAATTTATTGGTCAGTTCTTCGTAGGATTTTTGTAAAGAATCCCTCTTCTGGCTTGATAAAATAAGTTGAAGCTCCTTGGTCAATTTATCTTTTGTGAAATCATGTTGTATGAGCTCTTTTACGACCTCCTTTTTCATGATCAGGTTCACCAATGAAATGTATTCCAGGGTAATGATGCGTTTCGCAATTTGATAGGATATCCAGTTGGCTTTATAACAAACTACTTGGGGAACTCTGAACAAGGCTGTTTCCAATGTCGCCGTGCCGCTGGTAACTAAGGCCGCCGTTGCAATGGACAACAGGTCATAAGTTTTGCTTTGTACATATTTTACGTTTTTTCCTTTTAGAAAGGGCCTATAAAAATTCTTGTCCAAACTAGGGGCACCGCCAATTACAAACTCATAGTCCGGAAAGTCCGTGGTAATGGAAATCATAACCGACAACATTTTTTGGATTTCCTGTTTTCTACTACCGGGCAACAAAGCAATAATGGGTTTAACCGAATCAAGGTCATTTGCATTCCTGAAATCTGTCGCATTCAAAGATGGTCTGTTAGCAATGGCATCCAGCAAGGGATGGCCCACAAAGTGAACCGGAAAACCGTGTTTTTTTTCATAAAATTCTTTTTCAAAGGGAAGTATCACGTACATGGCATCTATGTCACGTTTAATTTTTTCGATTCGACCTTCCCTAGATGCCCAAATTTGTGGTGAGATATAGTAATTTGTTTTGAACCCTTTTACTTTGGCCCATTTGGCGATGCGTAGATTGAATCCCGAATAATCTATGAAAACGATTACATCAGGTTCAAATTTTAAAATGTCTTCTTTACAATAGTTGATGTTCTTAATAATGGCATTCAGATTCAAGACGACTTCGATAAAACCCATGAAGGCCATTTCCTTATAATGCTTCGCCAAATCACCTCCGGCTTTTTGCATTAAGTCACCTCCCCAACACCTGATCTGTGCTTTTTGGTCTACTCGGAATAACGCCTTAATTAAGTTGGATCCGTGAAGGTCCCCAGAAGCTTCTCCCGCTATAATGTAGTACTTCATTTTAAAAAACCTTGTAGTAGAGAATTATCAGGGCGGTAACGATAGTAGCGATTAGAACACCTTTTGCTCTTTGATCTCTTTTTATTCTTAAAAAGCCAAAGAATGCAACGAGGTTTAGTATGGCACCCAAAGCCAAAAGACTGCCAACATGGCCTTGCTCCACTGCCGCCTGGTAAGTCTCTACAATACTCAAATCTGAGAAAAGCAAAATATAAAGCAAAGTACCTATGGTATTTGCAATAATTCCTACTAAAATTCCAATGAGAATTTCCTTCTTAGTGTTCATTTAAGTTCCATGCATTTATTTCTTGAATGGCGTGATGTGCGGTAAGGTCAAATTGTGTGGGCACCAAGGAGATATAACCGTTGGCCAACGCCCATTCGTCCGTATCCTCTCCTTTATCCAATAATTCAAATTCACCCGTAAGCCAGTAGTAATCTTTACCCATGGGGTTCGTACGCTTATCAAATTTTTCTTTCCAGTTAGCTTTTGCCTGTCGGCATATTTTCACCCCTTTTATGTTCTTTTCCGTCAATTTAGGAATATTGACATTTAACACGACCCCTTTAGGCATTTTATTGTCAAGTGCTTCAAGAACTATCTTCTGGATGAAATCACCAGCTTGGGAGAAATCAGCGTTCCAACTGTAATCACACAATGAAAAACCAATTGCAGGAACACCTTCTATGCCGGCTTCGACCGCCGCGCTCATGGTTCCGGAGTAGATTACATTAATAGAAGAGTTAGAACCATGGTTGATACCACTGACACAGATATCCGGTTTTCTTTTCAATAGTTCTTGCAAAGCCAACTTTACGCAGTCCGCAGGCGTGCCACTACAACTGTATTCTTCAATATTCGCATCGTCCAAATCAATCTTCATTTTTTTCGAATAAAGCGTACTGTCCAGCGTAATGGCATGTCCCATTCCAGACTGTGGGCTATCGGGTGCAACCACAACAA
>CAJQMW010000348.1 GCA_905479535.1 uncultured Maribacter sp.
CATTGATACCGAGCGCATATTTCAATACAGGGCATTACGCTTTGCACGAATGGATAAGACTCCGTTGCCAGGATTTGATCAGGATTTATTTGTACCTCACTCTAATGCGAACAAAAGAAGCAAGAAATCTTTAGTTGATGAGTATATGGCCGTAAGGAAGTCAACTATCGCCCTATTCTCGGCTTTTGACGGGAATGACTTAAAAAAAGTGGGTGTTGCGAGCAATTCTAAGACTTCTGTAGCTGCTTTGGGTTTTATTATTTGCGGGCATCAAAGGCACCACAGAGATGTAATCAGAGAAAGGTATTTGCAAGATCAATAATCATCCTCTTCAAAATCTAATTCCAGCTCATTTTCCATTTCAGGCACAACTTCTTCTTCTGAAATAGAAGCTGGTTTTGATTCCAATTCCTTTACGATGTTATCCTCAAAATTAGCAATGAAGTTGGAAAGGCTTTTACTTATTTTAACGAGATATAGGGTATCTTCCGTTCTGAGTTCAACGGCTTCAATAATTTCTCCGGTTACGTTTTTAAAAACAATGATATCCTCATCGCCATAGCCGTAAGGATAACTGTCTATCAATAACTTGGCTAATTTGTGATCTAGTTTCCGATAATCTATTAGGCGTCTGGTCATTAGTCCTATGGTTAAGTTTGATTACTTAGACCTAAACTAAACATAAATAGCCACGGGACTTATAAAGAGTTGTGAAACACCTCTTTTTAGTATATGAAGTTTTTATTCCATGTAGTAAGCGAAAGCTTCCGGAAACAATTCTGAAGGGATTTCTACATCGATAGCAGTCTCACCAACGGTATTCAATAAAACAAAATTAACACTCCCATGGGAGTTCTTCTTGTCATATTTCAACAAATCCAATATTTGGGCAATATCATCTTTAGAAAAAACAATTTTATCGTAGTGTTCTAAAAAAACATGCTTAATCTCTTCGAGATCGGTAAGCGGGAGCCCTTTCAATTTATGGGAAAGGTAGCCCTCGGTAATCATCCCAATGGCAATTGCCTCTCCATGTAAGAGTGTGGCTTTCTCTTGCGACTCTAAAAAATAGGACTCAATGGCATGACCCAAGGTATGACCATAATTAAGAATTTTTCGAAGCCCCTGCTCCGTTGGGTCAATTAAAACAACTTCATTCTTTATTTTAACGGATTTTAAAATATGGTTTTTCATCTGGGACAGCGTTGAAACTGTTTTTAACTCATCCCAATACTTCCTGTCTTTAATTAATCCATGTTTCAGCATTTCTGCAAAACCGCTCTGAACTTGTCGCTCATCCAAGGTTTCTAGAAAATCTGGTATGATGAGGACCACCTTGGGTTGATTGATGACTCCTACCTGATTTTTCAACGAGCCTAAATCTACCCCCGTCTTACCGCCAACAGAAGCATCTACCATAGACAATAGGGTAGTAGGCACATTTATAAAAGTGATACCCCTTTTAAAGGTTGAGGCCACAAAGCCACCTAAATCCGTAAGAACGCCGCCACCAAGGTTAATGAGGGTGCTTTTCCGGTCTGCTCCCAATTCTGAAAGTGCTTTCCAAACCCCGGTACAGGTTTCGATGGTCTTATGGACTTCACCAGATTCTATCTCAATGATTTCAAAAGGATAATCGCCATTTATTTGTGACATAAAGATAGGCAGGCAATGCTCGTGTGTATTTTCGTCTACGAGAATAAAAACCTTGGAATAGGAAGCTGCCTTCAGCTCCTTGTTCAAGGCATCGAAAGCCTTTTCATTAAAATGAACGGCGTATGAATCGGATAGTATGGATTCCATTTTAAAAATTATAATCTAAGTACGGTGAACTTACTATTATGACGCAAAATAAAGGTTATTTTTAATCAGAGGAATATAAATTCTGTGTTTATATTTGATAGGTGATGAAAACTTTAGAAATGGAGCGAATTTTTGAGAATACCGAAACTGCTTTTTCTTTAAAAACTGATTCGGAATTGGAAAGGGCGCATTTTCTTTTCAAAATGATTGCGAACGAACCCTTGGTGAAAATTGGTGCCATAATGACGAATTTTGCCATAAAGACCCACTTACCTGTCGAGGGGCTCATTAGGGCTACGGTTTTTGACCATTTTTGTGGGGGTGTGAACGAAGAGGACTGTTTGCCGGTCGTTGACAAAATGTGGCGGAAAAAAGTATGTTCGGTATTGGATTACTCGGTAGAGGGAAAAGATGAGGAGGACCCTTTTGACAATGCTACCAAAATTATTTTAAAGATTTTGGATTTCGTTAAGGAAAAAGAAGCTATTCCTTTTGCGGTTTTCAAACCAAGCGGTTTTGGGCGTTTTGCCTTATATCAGAAAATCAGTGAGAAAAAAGAACTTACCGAAAAGGAGGAGGCCGAATGGCAACGTGTCGTAAACCGATTTGATAAGGTCTGTAAAAAAGCGCATGACCTTGACGTGTCCCTATTAATTGATGGAGAGGAAAGTTGGATGCAAGGTGCAGCCGATGATTTGGTGGAGCAAATGATGCGGAAATACAACCAAAGTAAGGCCGTCGTTTTTAATACTTTGCAAACTTACCGCTGGGACAGACTTTCTTATCTAAAAGGACTACATGCAAGGGCTTTGGAAAATAACTTTAAGATTGGAATTAAAGTGGTGAGAGGGGCATATATGG
>CAJQMW010000349.1 GCA_905479535.1 uncultured Maribacter sp.
GGTGCATATGCTCTCACAATCGGCCTTTAATGCGTTTTTAAAGACATTGGAAGAGCCGCCAAAACACGCCATTTTTATTTTGGCCACCACTGAAAAGCACAAAATTATCCCAACCATCCTATCTCGTTGTCAAATTTTTGACTTTAAACGGATAACCGTCAAAGATGCGGCCGAGTACCTAAAATATATTGCAGAAAACCAAGGTATTGCTGCGGAGGAAGATGCGCTGCACATCATTGCTCAAAAGGCGGATGGTGCCATGCGCGATGCCCTTTCCATTTTTGACCGTGTGGTAAGTTTTTCGGGAACGGCACTCACCAGGAAAGCTGTGACCGAAAATTTAAACGTTTTGGATTATGATACATATTTTGAGACGACCGACCTTATACTTGAGCATGCCATACCGCAGTTGCTGATACTATTCAACAAGACCTTATCCTTAGGTTTTGACGGACATCATTTCATATCCGGATTGGCTTCCCACTTTAGGGATTTGATGGTGTGTCAACATCAAGATACTATTGAACTCTTAGAGGTGGGGGAAGAAGCTAAAAAGAACTATCTGGAACAATCCAAAAAAACCTCCGGCACTTTCTTGATGAAGGCGTTGGAAATTGCCAATGATTGTGACCTCAAATACAAGACCAGTAAGAACCAGCGTCTCTTGGTGGAGCTAACACTAATGAAACTTGCCTCCATCGATTTTGGAGGTGAAAAAAAAAATCCTGAATCCGTAGCACTTCACGATCATACTGAAAATTTTATAGCGCCTTCCGCTTATTACAAAGATGCCCCTAGCAAGGAAAATATAACTTCCCAGACCACCGAGAAGGTTTCCGAACCTGTTGGTGAAATCAATTCCGTTCCCGGGCAGAGAGCCGAGAAATTTAAAAAAATAGCAGAACAACACGCACCTATCGTTGAAGAAAAACAAGAAACGGCAGAAATTGCTGACGAGGTTACTGTTTCCGAAGTAAGCCATAGAAAAGACACGCCAAATAAGTCTACAAACATCTCCAATATTGCTGAAACTGTAATTAGCAAGGGAGCGCCCGCTGAACGAAAGATTAATATTTCAGTGCCTTCCAAACGAGTTTCAGGCTTGTCTATCTCCAGTTTAAAAGCCAAGAAAGAGCATGAGCTCAATAAAATCGAAGTCGTTTTAAACGAGGAAGACCTGCCTAAAGATGGGTTCGATGAAGAAACCATGCAGGGACATTGGTCAGATTTTGTAAAGCAAATCGACGATAAGGGACAGAAGATCTTGGCCTCTAATTTAAATACGGACATCCCTAAACTCAAGGAAAACTTTACCATCTGTATTGAACTACCCAACGGCACCATGAAAAAGGAGATAGAGCGGGAAAGCTTTGAATTAATGGAGTATTTGAGAGCAAAGCTGAACAACCACTTTATTCAACTCAAAATTTCGGTAAACGAAGAAAGTGCTAAAAAATTCGCTTTTACCCCAGAAGAAAAATACCAAAAGCTACGGGAAAAGAATCCGGCAATCGATTTATTGCGTAAAGAATTTGACTTAGACCTTTAGCTTCCCCCTAAGACGAAGAGCATACCATAAGAGTACCAACGCAATAATTAAAAGTCCAAAAGCTTCCCTACCGAGCTCTACAGTTCTAATATCACCATCGTTTAAATCAAATCCCTGAAAATCCGATGGATATAAATAAGTAAAACCGATGAAACTCACAATTCCCAATAGCAAGGGAACCATCTTGTGAAGTTTGTTCAGTGCAAAAAGAAGAGATACAATGGCTGCGCCTGCATAAATAATAATCCACAAAATTGGATCAGGGTCATTGTATTGAAGCACGGCACTTAAACCGAACAAGCCTGAAAATATAAAACCCAATATTTTATCCAAAGTGGAAATCTCCATTACCGTCAAATAAATATCATTTTAAATAAAAAATTTCTTGAAACCGACTATCCCCAAGGCAAGCCACAGGGGTATTTCGCAAGTTTCATTTTGGCCTTGGGGCCAAAAACCGTCCCGCATGTGCGGGATTACATTTGCCCCACCCGATCCCGAACCGTGGGGAGCGAAAAGGCAATTCCGACCTTGTGCATTCCTCTCGCTACGCTCGTCGGATGCAAGAGGGGAGGTAAAATCGGAAACCTCGGAGGCAGAGCCATCGAGGAATTATCTAGATTAATCATTAGAATTCCCGGACGGCTCTACGAGGATTATTTATTAAGGCAAGACCACCACCCAAAAATAAGAGTCTCGTTTTAATATTTTCATATAGTCCTGAATTTGGCTAAAGGTACAAACTAGCTAAAAAAGGGGAAAAATTTGGCCTTTATAAAGGAATAAAAAGAACCAAAAGCAATTGCAGGATCAAAAAGAGAATGAAGGGGATTACTAAGTACCCTATAATATCCCTTGCCTGCAGCCTAACACCAATCCCCATCACCGGAAAAACCACTAGCAAATAAAAGGGTTGTAAGAGGTTGCTAAGGCTTTCGCCATAAGCGACGGACATGGATGCCCTGGCAATCATTTTCGTAATCTGATCATTGGCCAAACCGGCTTCCATGCCCAAGCTTTGGACTACTTGAATTATACCGGGGCCAATTACCGCAAATTCACCGCCGGCAGAAGGGATGGCAAAATTCACCATTCCTCCTGCGATGTAAGCGAAGAAGGGGTACGTTTCTAAAGTTGCGATAGCACTTAGTTGGTTACCAATAAGGTTACCAAGTCCGGTGGAAAGCATGATTCCCATGATACCGGCATAAAACGGAAATTGGAAAAGTATTCCTGAAATGTTCTGACTTGCGCGCTGCATAGAAATACTGTATCTAAGTGGTGTTTTATGCAATAACAGTCCCAACATCATGAAAATAAAAATCATGATATTAAAATTAAGGTCAAAGCCATTGGTAATAAAGTGATGAACGATATAAGTACCTCCCAAAAGAACGATTGTAAGCTGCGGCCAAAAAGCATTGTTCAATAAATCTGAAAGGGCTTTAAAGGGAAGTTGATAGGATCTTGACTCTTCCATAATCGATTTTTCTTTTGAAAATTCATCATGTTCCATTAATTGACTTAATTCTTTGCCCTGGGTATGTTCGGGAGCCAGAAATAAAAATAGGATAGGGC
>CAJQMW010000350.1 GCA_905479535.1 uncultured Maribacter sp.
AGAGAAGTCCGTGATAATTTGTCCCTTCAAAAACGCTTTAACGTAAAGGAGCGCATCTCTCTAAAACTAAAAAACACAAAACTTGAAAATGGAAGTTCTGCTGAATTAAAATCCGTAATAGAAACCATTGGGGTAGCTAATCTACCCAGTTTCTATCCTATCCTTCCAACATATCTCGCTCACCCTAATCAAGACATCGTTACGGCCACCATTCTGGCCATGGGTCAAACCGTTCATCCTCCTTTCTTAAAACAGATAGTTCCATTTTTAGTAGACAAAAGACATAGAAAAGAGGCGGTTAGCGCTTTACAGAACTATGGCAGCAATGTCATACCCCTGCTAACGAACATGGTAAAGGAAAGAGAACTTGCTCTTGCCGTATTACGGCTAATCCCAATGGCGATACAATCTTTTAAATCACAACAGGCGGTTAAAAACCTATTATCACTTTTACAGGACACAGATCTGACCGTGCGCCTTGAAGTGATACGGGCTTTGAGTATGATACGTAGTTCGCATCCAGAATTAAAATTCAATAGATATAGGGTAGTTTCTGGCATTTACGAGGAATGTAAACTGCACCATCAGACACTGGCCGCCATGCATACCCAAATCATTATATCCTACCGGAACAGAAAAAAATCTAGGAAAGAAATTAGCGATGCGGAGCGGGAAGCGAGAACCAGTCTATTGGAACTCTTGGAAAGAAGATTGGACTCCGGCCTTGAACGCATTTTTAAATTATTGGGACTTCGATACCGGCAAAAAGATGTAGATATCGCCTATGAAGGCTTGGTGAGCGAAAAGGAAGAGGCCCAAACGAATGCGATAGAATTTTTGGATAATCTTTTGACCGGTGATTTAAAAAGGAAATTACTGCCAATTATAGAGGATTCTGCGTTGGATATATCCTCGGAAGAGGAATTACAGAAAATAAAACATAAAATTCCCACGGAAATGGAATGTTTTCAGCTACTGTTAAAGAGCAACGACCTCAAAGTAAAGCTCGCTGTACTGTATCTAATACAGCAACAGGGAGGAGAAAGATACTTGTCCGTAGTAGAACCGTATATAACGGATACAGATTCCAAGGTGCAAAGTTTCGCCCGGGAAGCCTTGGATGTTTTACAACATAATGTAACTTAAGACTTTCTGAAACAATAGTTAAGGCGTAATTCGATAACGGTTATTGAACCATCATTTTAGAACTTAGGAATCAAATACCTGTAAATGGCAAGATTTATAAAAAAAACCAAAGAGGAAATAGGAAGGGCCCCGGACGAACTTTTTCACAGGGGCGAAAGAAAAGCTGAAGAAGTGCTTATACGGGTTATCGATTTTGATGCCAATAAAATTAAGGAAAACGCTTTAAAAAAGGTCGCGGATGCCGTCGCCTATCAAGACAAAAAAACGGTTACCTGGCTCAATATAGACGGACTGCATAACGAAAAGGTCATGCGGGAAATTGCCGAAGGCTTCAATCTGGACGAGCTAGTACTTGCCAATGTCATGAATACCTCCGCCAGACCCACGGTCCACGAATATGACAACTGCATTTATATTTCGCTGCGAATGCTTCAATTGGATGAGGAAACCAACACCATTACGGTAGAGAACCTTAGTCTGGTATTAACCAAATCGGTCTTGATTTCTTTTCAAGAAAGAAAAGGGGATGTTTTTGAGCCCATACGCGAACGCATACGTAACAAAAGAAAAAGGATACGTAACGGCTGGACAGATTATCTGGCCTTTGCCCTGCTAGACATCGTGATAGACAATTATATCTACATACTAAGTGTCCTTGGAGAAAAAGTTGAAGCGCTTGAGGAGAGTATCGGAGATCAGCCCAATAAATCGACCATCAAAAAGATAAATATCTACAAACGTGAATTGAATTATTTAAGGCGCAATATAAGGCCGGCGAAGGAAATGATTTTGGTACTTTCTAAAATGGAATCCGATTTTATTTTTGAATCCACGGACGTTCATTTTAAGGAACTACGTGATAATATTAATCAGGTAACCGACACATCGGACAGTTATCGTGAGATTTTGAACGATCAACTTAATTTGTACCATACTTCCATTAGCACCAAATTGAACGATATCATGAAGTTCCTGACCATTTTCTCGGTCATTTTCATACCCCTAACCTTTATTGCGGGCATCTATGGCACCAATTTTGACAATGTTCCCGAACTGCGCTATAAATATAGTTACCACATTATGTGGATGGTAATGATCTTCGTTGCGCTATTGATGCTCTATTATTTCAAAAAAAGAAAATGGTTTTAAATTTTAAGTAATGAAGAAATTATTCACCGTAAAACGTACCAGTTATAAAACGATAACCGAGTTACCCGATTCCTGGTCCGAACAGGATTACAAGAACCTTTTGGAAATCATGGAGTATGATGGCATTGCCGAGCTCGCAACTCAAGAATTAAAAGAAATGTGTTTGATGTCCCTTACGGATAATGAACCTGGGGACGCAGCCAAAATTGTGTTACAGTATGTTTTTCAGGATAAGCTCAATAAGGGTCAATTAGATAATCTATCCAATGAACTTTTGGATGAAAAGCTCTGGGAGGAATATGCGGATTTGTCCATGCACGAAAACTTTTTTAAAGTACATCAGTTGCTATATGATGCCTTTGAAGGCACCTTCCCCCATCCAGAAGCGGTATCGTTTAGTGTAAGTGTTGTGGGGAAGGATAAAGGAGGTTTGGTCGTTTTTGATGATTATCCAGAAGCTCCATTACTGCGTCTGCTTGTGGCCGGTATGCCAAAGAACAATCTCATTTACCGCTTGTTCGATGAGCAAATAGATGGTGAGCAATTCCCAGAGGCAAAAGACATTATCTGGCAGTTGCAAACCGAAAAAGGACAGGAAAACGGGCTATTGTTCAATATCATCTCTTCTGGTTATTGGTTCAAGGACTTTAAATATGTGGATATGTTCGAGTCAGAGACGCATGCTGATGAGTGAGTTTCTGCCAGCTTGAAGTTTGACCACCTCTATAGCGTACCAGAGAGTGCTATTGCCTAAAGTTTTTGTCCCTATTACCAGTCCAAGAAGCGGCTATTTTAAAATAGGCGGATTTGAAAAAGATTACTATTTTCGCAAAAGATTTTGACTCAAAAAGAGTTTAACAGGCGTTTCGAAGTTGCTTCAAAAGGAGTCGCAATACGGGCATAATCTCTAAATACAGCACCAATAAACTTGCAAGGGCATAGAACACAAGAAAATTCCAAACTATGTCACTTTATTTAATCATACTCATTATTTCACTTGCCGGTCCTTTAGCTTTGAGTTTCGAGAAGAATCTTAGGCTCTATAAGCGTTGGAAATACCTGCTTCCTGCAATCTTAATAACTATGGTTGTTTTCGTCGTTTGGGATATCATCTTTACTCATAAAGGCTATTGGTTTTTTAATCCAATTTATAATTCGGGCATTTATATAAATAAGCTTCCCCTAGAAGAATATTTATTTTTTATTGTCATTCCATATGCATGTGCGTTCTCGTTTTACGCGGTTCAATTCCATTTCCCCAAATTCAAGTTAAGTAAACAGTGGACAAAGGTTTTTACTTTTCTAATAGTGCTAGCGTCAGTTATAATGTCATCACTATATCAAGACCCTACCTACACATTTATTGCATTCCTTGTTTTGCCGGTGATACTCTTATTAAGTTATTATTTTGCGAGAGAGGTGGTCCAATATTATATAGCCATATATCCCGTTTTGCTCATTCCATTTTTTATCATAAACGGAATCCTAACGGGCACGGGAATTGAACAAGCGGTTTTTGACTACAACCCTGAAGCGATATTGGGAATCCGTGTTTTTTCAATTCCGATTGAAGATATGATTTATAATTTTTCGTTGCTTTTATTACCGTTGACGCTAACTCATGTTTTTGAAATGAAATCTAGAAAAACTGAAAATGGCTGAAGTTCGCTATGACTGGTTAAGGTATCTCAAAAAAATTCGTGAAGAAAAAATATCCGTATAATAGATGAATCGGACAATTACATACTTGGTCAACCAAGGCCTTCCAATAACTTTTGCAGTATTTTACTGTATTGGTTTGGTATTATATTTTACGCCGCTCACCCAGAATATATTTAAACTAATTACACCGTACACCTTGGTTTTGGTTGCCGTGGCCATTTTTTTACATCATAAGGAATGGAATAGTAAAACAGTCGTAGTTTTAGCAAGTATCTTTATACTGAGTATAGTGATTGAGATTATTGGTGTAGCAACAGGCAAGCTATTCGGGGTTTATGAGTATGGTCAAAGCCTTGGGGTTAAAATAATAGATGTACCCATTGTTATTGGCCTTAATTGGGTTTTCTTAGTGTATGCATCCAATGGCATCATGAATAAATATGCTTCCAAAACCAGTTTTATTACACTGGGCGCAGCATCGCTAATGGTATTTTACGACATCTTACTTGAAAAAGCCGCACCCCTAATGGACATGTGGCAATTTTCAGAAAGCGTTCCGCCTTTAAGTAATTATGTGGCCTGGTTTCTTTTAGCTCTGTGCTTTAATATGGTCATTCAATATTTTAAAATAAATACGCGTAATAGGCCCGCTCGCTGGTTGTTCTTTATACAACTCGGCTTTTTTGCAATTATAGTGGCGCATAAAACGTTCTAAGAAAATGATACGGGCCAATCACAATAAACATTGGATAAAATTTTCTCACTTGTATACGAGAATATTGATAGGCTTTTTTTTTGGAAATGTAAAGTACCATGGTCACTATGAAGAAAAAGGGCTTCCTATTCTCATGATTGCCAATCATTTTTCATTTTATGACGGCTTCATTCAAATATTATTAAATCGAAAGGTTTTCAAACGAAGGCTTACTTTCATGATGCTTGAGAAAAAACTACGCGATAATATGATATTGACTAAAATTGGTGCTTCTTCCATCAGCAAAGGCAGACGCTCCAGTTTAGAGAGTCTGGATTATGCTGTTGAACTATTACAGGATAAAGAGAACCTATTTTTGTTTTTCCCACAAGGAAAAATTAAGAGTATATATACGCAAGAGTTTTCTTTTGAAAAAGGCTTACTTTCACACATTTTGGAAAACCTTCAGAATGATTTTCAATTGGTATTTAATATCAATCTTATTAATTACGGAACAAAACTTAAGCCAGATATAAACGTGTATTACGAAACACAGCACATAACTTCGGATACCAATGCCGAAGATGTGGAAAGAGCGTTCAATCGTTTTGCAAAAGTGTGCTTTAAAAAACAAGAGGTAAGATGACGATGTTCCTATGCGTTTTTATAATAAGCTTGGTCATCGTTAGGTTGTTGATAGCCTCAATGAACTATTTTTCCTTCGCTTATTTACCGAAGGTAGCATCATTAGCAACAACTCCACATGTTTCCATTTTAATACCTGCCCGTAATGAGGAAGAAAATATAGGGGCCTTACTGGCGCAGTTGACCGCGTTAGACTATTGTGCTCTTGAAATTATCGTCTACAACGACCATTCGACCGATCGAACAGAAGATATTGTCAACCATTGGACAGCAATTAATTCCGCTGTTAAAATAATCAATGGTCATACACTTCCACAAGGTTGGTTGGGCAAGAATTATGCCTGCCACCGACTGGCACAGGAAGCTACGGGTACAGTATTACTTTTTTTAGATGCAGATGTAAGAGTTGGTAAAGACTTGATTAAACGTAGTATTGTCCATCTTCAAAAAAACGAACTTCACCTATTATCGATATTTCCAAAGCAAATAGTCACCTCCATCGGGGAAAAGGTTTCCGTACCGCTATTGAATTGGATCTTGTTAAGCTTACTACCACTTTTCCTAATTCAAAAACTGAAGAGCGGAGTTTTTTCGGCGGCAAACGGACAATTTATGATGTTCAATGCAGCGAAATATAAAGCCATCTGGCCTCATGAAAAGTATAAGTCCAATGGGGTCGAGGATATGGCCATAATGAGGCTATTCCAAAAAGAAAAGCTTGGAAGCGATATTCTCCTTGGAGATGACGATATTTCTTGCCGAATGTATGATGGGCTCGATACCGCCATTGACGGTTTCACCAAAAGCATATTTCAGTTTTTTGGAAACAGTAAATTTGTGACGATATCTTTTGGAATTATAACCACGATTGCCCCATTCCTTATCTACTCCAAGTTGGGTATACGGTGGATGGCAGCATATTTGATAGGAATGGTTTCAGTTCGGATTTTTGTAAGTTTGGCGAGCCGACAATCAGTAATTCAAAATCTATTATTAGCAATCCCACAGCACCTAGTTTTCCTTGTCATCATAACAAAGGGGCTCATTACGAACAAACAGAAGAAGTTATTATGGAAAGGCCGCAATATTTTACAAGATTTGTAATAGTGGCGATAACTCTATTGCTCTCCGTGCATTTGGGTTTTTCTCAAAATGCTTACCGTGATTCTATTTACAAGGCGTATTCAAGAGGTAAAATGA
>CAJQMW010000351.1 GCA_905479535.1 uncultured Maribacter sp.
CTGTTGCTTATGGCGGATACCATATTGACCGTATATCTTTTTCCCGTGGCCTTGATGATGGGCGCCTCCCCTTTGGTGGCATGGCTCTTGCCTGCCCTGTGGTCGCTCTTGCAGCCCGTCCCGTCCCCAAAATAAATGGTCGCCTTTTCCGCCTTGGCCCTTTTTTGTATGGCCGGATATTCCTCCTCCAACCATCTCCTTTCGTTTTCCGGCTTCTGTTCGAAGGCCTTCCTTATCTGCTTTTGGGGCGTGTATCCCCACTTTTTCAGATAGCGCCCTACCTGCCAACGGGAGAGCTCGACACCGAACCTCCTGGAAATCAACCGCTGGACGGCTTCCCTTGTCCAGAGCCCGAAGGGGAGCTTCAACTGTTCGGGAAGTTTTTCCTTGATAAGCTGCCGCACCTTTTGGGCCTGGGCCTTCCTCAGTTTCGTGCCGCCCCGTACCCCGCGCTTCCTGCTGCGCAGGGCGCGCTTGCCTCCCGCCCTGTACTGCGACCATATCTTGTTCACGGCACGTTCGGTGGTACCGAAAATCTCGGCGGCCTGTTTCTGGGTGCCCAGTTTCTTCCGGAGATAGTCGGCCACGCGGAACCGTGTTTCCTCCTGTGCATCCTGATTTTTACGCTTCTTTACCTTTGTTTTCAAGCCGTGAAAGTAAGTAGCATATTCGAAATAAGAACTATTTTATGCTCTTATTAATAAAAATATCTTTGGTAATAATTAAAGGTTTGCATAAATCCCGTTAAAAATACAGGTATATTTTTATAGCCAACAAATTTCTTGTTGAAATAGAATAGTATCTCTGTTGACACTCAATTTCGAGGTAAATAAGTCTCTTGAAATGATAAAGTATATATTTGCGTGCATTTTACACATTCTATGAGGAATAAAATTCAACTTACAGTGGATGCCGTGGTGTTTGGATATGAATCCGGAAACATATCCGTACTACTGGTCAAACGCAAATATGAACCATATAAAAACGCATGGGCCTTACCGGGAGGTTTTGTGTTGGAGAAAGAGAATTTGGAGGAGGCCGTCCAAAGAGAACTGTCTGAAGAGACAGGTGTCAAAATAAATTACCTGGAACAATTATACACCTTTGGAGATTTAGGACGTGACCCAAGGGGCAGGGTGGTCTCCGTAAGCTACTTTGGTTTAGTTAAACCGAATGCGTTTGAATTAACTGCTTCCACCGATGCGACAAGGGCCAAATGGTTTAGTATTAAAAAGTTGCCCAGATTGGCATTTGACCATAAGAAGATTCTTAAAATTGCCATTGAAAGACTGCAAGGAAAGATTACTTATGAACCTATCGGATTTGAATTACTCGATAAAAAGTTTCCTTTTTCCGATTTAGAGAAACTATATACCACCTTATTAGATCGGGAAATTGATAGAAGAAATTTCAAAAAGAAAATTACCAGCCTAAAAGTTTTAGATGAATTGGAAGAGAAGGTATCCATAGGACGTGGGAGGCCTGCCAGCCTTTTCAGCTTCAACGAAAAGCGCTACTTCCAACTTAAAAAGGAAGGCATCATCTTCGAAATATAGTCATTTCTACTACTTATTAATTTTAATTTGCGTAAAAAAAACACAAAATACTTTGTGTGGTCCAAGAACACGTTTTATATTTGCGTAATAAATACACAAATTAAATTTTAAAACCAAATAATATGTTTGGAATTACCTATATCAAATTCGATTCGATGAATTACGTCATCCATTTCAAAAATGGAGTGACCAAGAACGAGGGGAGGGGGTTATCCTTTTTCTACTTCGCTCCAAACTCTTCTATAGTTTCTATACCTATGGGGAGTAAAGATTTTCAGTTCATCTTTAATGAGACCACGAAGGACTATCAGGAAGTGTCCATTCAGGGGCAGATAACCTATAAGGTAAAAGCCCCAAAGCTATTGGCCGAAGTTCTGGATTTCACGGTAGATAGCAAAGGATACTATGTTAAAGATGATCATGAGAAAATTCAACAACGTATCATCAACGAAGCGCAGACAGCAAGTGCCGGAGTAATACAAAAGTTGAGTCTAAAGGAGGCATTACGTCAATTGCAACAAATTGAAAAATCAAATAATGGAAAGTGTTCAGAATTCCAAAACGGTAAACATGTTGGGGCTTGAAATTCTTAGTGTTAACGTTTTAGGAGTGACTCCTAATCCTGAAATGGCTAAGGCTTTGGAGGCTCAAACCCGAGAATCATTGCAGAAAGAAGCTGATCAGGCCATCTATGAGCGTAGGAACTTTGCTGTGGAACAAGAGCGTATTATCAAAGAAACAGAATTGAATACTGAAATTGCCATTGAAGAAAAACAAAAACAAATTGCGGAAAAGCAGATGGAAACCGAAGTTGTGAAACAGGAAAACGAGCAAAAGTTGAAGGAAATGGATATGACTTCTAATATTTCTTTGGAGGATAGTAAGCAGCAACTCATTGAACTAAAGGTGGAAAACGAGAAGAAAGAAGCTGATGTTAAAGAGTATGTTTTACATGCTAATCTAAGACCTTATAAGGTACTGGACTGGAAAACGCTTATGGCAATCAATTCCGACGGTACCGACCCTAGAAATCATATTGCCCTTGCCTTTAGGGAATTGGCAGATAATGCGGATAAGGTAGGTAATCTCAATATTTCTCCCGAGCTGTTGGAGTCGATTATGAAAACAAGGGCATAACCAGATGGATGTTGAAAAAGTCATTGTGATCAGGGATAAAACAAGGCTTGAGCTGCTCATAGAGCGATTCAACTCAAAGGCTCAAGCCAAGTTTTATTTGGAACGTTCGGGAGAGGATTTTGGTTTTTATGAAAAGGAACACGATACCTTTTATAGTTCCTTGAAACAGGTTGAACGAACTATTTCTCCCGTATTTAAACACAAGGTACTTTTCCGTTCTTTCTTACCCACTTATATGTTTACCAGGGGAGATATGATTGTTGTAATCGGACAGGATGGATTGGTAGCGAATACGGCCAAGTATGTAAACGGACTTCCCATTGTAGCCGTTAATCCAGATGAAGAACGCTATGATGGTGTTTTGTTGCCCCATAGCCCAGAAACTTTTCTAACGGCAATTATGGGTTTCA
>CAJQMW010000352.1 GCA_905479535.1 uncultured Maribacter sp.
AAGCTGGCGTGATCTTCATGTCAATTTCCGAAGCTTTGAAGTTAGGTGCTGGTATTGCTTTAATTTCGGGCATACTAGGTTTAATTTGGTTTTTTGTATTTTCAAATTTAATTGAGCCCGATTTTATGGACAATATGTATGAACTTGGCAAAGAACAGGCAATGTCCGATAATCCGGGTCTCACGGAAGAGCAAATGGACCAAGGAATTGAGATGCAAAAGAAATTTGCATGGATTTCCTATCCAGTCATACTAATAATCAACATAATCATTGGCTTAGTAGTGGGGCTGATAGGCGGTCTTATTATGAAAATCAAGAGCCAGCCTACTAAAAAGTAAGTATTTGTCTTATTTTTGAAAGGAATTCCTGAAGCAACCAATGCAGCTATCCATAGTAATTCCTTTACTTAACGAAGAAGAATCGCTCAAAGAGCTCCATGATTGGATAGCATCCGTAATGCGATCCAATCATTTATCGTATGAAATCATATTTATTGATGATGGAAGTACGGACAATTCATGGTCCATTATTACGAAGCTTTCCCAATTAGACCCAAATACTAAAGGGATTCGATTTCCTAGGAACTTTGGTAAATCCCAGGCCCTGCATGCGGGATTTAAAGCGGTGCAAGGTGAGGTCGTCATTACCATTGATGCGGATTTGCAGGACAACCCTGAAGAGATACCAGAACTTTTTAGCCTCATAAAAAACGAATGGTATAATTTAATTTCCGGCTGGAAAAAGAAACGGTACGATTCGGTACTCTCTAAAAATTTGCCCTCTAAATTATTCAATTGGGCGGCCAGGAAAACATCTGGAGTGGAACTGCACGATTTCAACTGTGGGCTCAAAGCTTTTAATAAAGCAGTCGTAAAAAATATCGAGGTCTCTGGGGAAATGCACCGTTATATCCCGGTACTTGCAAAAAACGCTGGTTTTGAGCGTATTGGGGAAAAGGTGGTACAGCACCAAGCCCGAAAATATGGTAAAACTAAATTTGGAATGGAAAGATTCATAAACGGTTTTTTAGATTTATTGACGATTTGGTTCGTATCCAAATTTGGTAAACGTCCTATGCACCTCTTTGGCGCGTGGGGAGTTCTAATGTTCATTATAGGTTTGGGGTTCGCTCTTTATTTAGGTATTGATAAACTTTTTATAAATCCCATGGGCCGGTTAATTACGGATAGGCCTCAATTTTACATTGCTTTAGTGGCCATGGTTATTGGAACGCAGTTATTTTTGGCCGGATTCCTTGGGGAAATGTTGACCCGTTCCAAAAAAAATGAACCGCGCTATACTATATCGGAAGAAATAAATACGAAAACGGATCAAAATCAATATTCTTCGTAAATTTAATAGCACATAAAACCGAACAATAAATGAACAATATTCTTGATACCGCCAAAGGTTGGCTAACGGATTTTTTTGATCCCGCCGTAAAAAAGGAAATTCAACACCTCATAGACAATGACACAGAGGAACTTAAAGACCGTTTCTATAAGAACATGGAATTTGGTACCGGTGGTATGCGAGGGGTCATGGGTGCGGGAACCAACCGAATCAATAAATACACCTTAGGGAAAAGCACACAAGGTCTCAGTAATTATTTGAATAAGGTTTATGGCGATGAAGAGATCAAGGTTGTAATCGCCTACGATTGCCGCCATAATAGCGATACCCTAGCCCTTACAGTTGCAGAGGTGTTTTCCGCCAACGGTATTAGAGTTTTTCTGTTCTCGGAATTGCGCACTACTCCTGAGCTATCTTTTGCCGTACGGCATTTAAATTGTCATGCGGGTATCGTATTGACCGCCTCTCATAACCCACCGGAATATAATGGCTATAAGGTGTATTGGGGTGATGGAGGACAGATCGTACCTCCACAGGATGGAGAAATTATTGCGGAGATAAACTCACTTGCCATTGAATCCATAAAATTCGATGCCAATGAAAGTTTAATTAAAATGATCGATGAAGAGGTCGACGAAGCCTTTTTTGAAGCATCGGTAGCCAATGGAAATTTTAATGCAGATGGAAAGGACGATTTTAAAATTGTTTTTACTTCTCTGCACGGCACATCGATAACGGCAATCCCAGAAGTTCTAAAGCGAGCTGGATACAAAAATGTTACGGTCATAGCGGAACAGGCAGAACCGGACGGTGATTTTCCTACCGTAAAATCTCCCAATCCGGAAGAGCCGGAAGCCCTGTCCATGGCAGTGAAGAAAGCAGAGGAAATTGGAGCGGATATGGTGGTAGGGACAGACCCTGACAGTGACCGTTTAGGTATAGCCGTCCGGAATTTGGATGGTAAAATGGAAATCGTAAACGGAAACCAGGCCATGGTTCTAATGACCAAGTTCCTGCTGGAACAACAAGAGAAAAAAGGTTTTAAAGGCAACGAGTTTATAGCCACTACCATAGTTTCCACACCAATGATGGAGGCGATGGCCAAAGCGTACGGTGTAGAATTCAAAACGGCGCTGACCGGATTTAAATGGATCGGTAAAATGATCAAAGACTTCCCCAACTCTAAATTTTTGGGCGGCGGTGAAGAAAGTTTCGGTTACATGGTGGGTGATTTCGTACGTGATAAGGATGCGGTAACCTCTACCCTATTGGCATGTGAAATTGCGGCACAGGCAAAGGCAAATGGCAGTTCTTTTTATAAAGATTTGATTGACTGTTACGTGGATTATGGTTTTTACAAGGAGCATCTAGTATCCATTACAAAGAAAGGGATCAGCGGTGCAGAGGAAATCAAGCAAATGCTGAAAGATTTCAAGGACAAACCGGTAAAATCCGTAGCAGGTTCTAAGGTAAAATGGATAGAGGACTACAATACCTCTATCGCAAAAAATGTATTGACAGGGGAAGAAAAACCAATTGACATTCCAAAGTCCAATGTGTTAATTTATGAAACCGAGGACGGTACCCGCATCGCCGCAAGACCAAGCGGCACCGAACCGAAAGTAAAATTTTACATTAGTACGAACACCGAATTGGACAAAGCGGAAAATTATAAAAAAGTTGCTGCTAGCTTAGATGCGAAAATCAAAAGCATTCTGAGCGAGCTTAAATTGACTTAATGGATTATTTCAAGAAAATTCTTCGCTTTGCTAAACCCTATAGCAAATACGGCTACTTAAATATTTTTTTTAACATACTTTACGCCCTGTTCAGCGCCCTGTCGTTTGCGGCCTTGATACCGATGTTGGATGTCCTTTTCACGCCAGATAAAAAAGTCCTGGAGAAACCAGTTTATACAGATATAGGCCATTTAAAGGATTATTTGCAAGACTTGATTAACTATGAGGTTACCGCATATTCCGGTGATGATGAAATGAAAGGACTAATTCTAGTAATAGGTCTTGTGCTGGTTTTATTTCTCTTAAAGAATTTTTTCAATTATCTAGCCATGTATTTCATCACTTTTCTAAGAAACGGTGTTTTGAAAGATATTAGAAATGGAATGTATCAGAAAATTACGGAATTACCTATTTCGTATTATTCGGAAAAAAGAAAAGGCGATGTTATTGCCAGAATTACCTCTGATGTATTGGAAATCCAACATTCATTTTTGTCCATTCTAGAATTGATCGTACGAGAACCACTAACGATTCTTTTCACCATATTGATTATGTTCGGTATCAGTGGAAAATTGACACTATTTGTATTTATTTTTATACCTGTAGCGGGAATGATAATTTCTAGAATAGGGAAATCCCTAAAAAAGAAGTCTGAAAGGGTTCAAAAAGAACAAGGTGAATTTTTATCTATCATTGAAGAAACCTTAGGAGGACTTCGGGTCATTAAAGCTTTTAACGCAGAATCCCGCTTTTATAGAACCTTCTCCAATTCTACTAAACGTTTTTTTGATTTTAGCAACACCCTATTGAACAGGCAAAATTTAGCCTCTCCTACGGGCGAATTTCTTGGTAT
>CAJQMW010000353.1 GCA_905479535.1 uncultured Maribacter sp.
CGCAGTGTAGCGTTCTATAATTAAAAAAAAAGTGAACCGCACCCATTTTTTTCTGAAATCCCCCGCCCCCAAAGTGAACCGTCGGTTCTCTTTTTTTTTAACTTTATTTTTCGGAAACCTTTCCATATGAAGATGACTACCCCAACTTCACTAACTTGTGCAGGACACAGGCTACGAGTCTGGCGGTGTGTTGATGGCCCCTAAGAGGGATGTCGAGCCGGACCCCAAGCCTGGCTCCGGCCACAAGGAACACTGCTGCCTCTACCCAGGTAGACGGTGTTGGGTGTTGGGTGTTGGGTGTTGGGTGTTGGGTGATCTTAAAATAATGCGTTAGAGAATTGGATTAGGGCTTTTCATAGGACACATTTTTGTAGGCAGTTTTTATTTTTTTGATGTCATTCCAAGTAATTAGTTTTATATCATTTTTCTTTAGTTGTTGTTTGCTGTATTCACTTGTAAAAGAATCGAAATCGATTTGCCTCCATTCCGAGCCAAAATTCGGATGATTTACCGTAATTCCTTGCATTTCAAAATCATCAAATGCGGGATGAATCAAAATTATATTTAATCCACTTACCAAATTTTCAAAAACCTTAGAATAATAATTACTCAAATTTCCTGATTTGAAATAATCAAATATGCCGTAGTGGGCTTTTTCAATTAACAAATCTTCATCTCTAATATTTTGACTAGGATTTAACCTTGCCATTTCCATCAACTGTTTGCTAATCATGATAGGTAAATTATAATCTTCGCCTATGTCCCTATATATTTGGAAGAATTCCGGACTTGCTCCAACGCTATACATATGTGAATCAATATGTGTGGGGTTTAATCCGAATTTGAGTGCTTTCTTTATTTGGGCGTTGAGTTCTTTTTTAACATCTTCTAAAGCTGCATTTTTTATAAGCTGGTCTCTGTTTTTATAGAAATATCCATTTTCATCAACCAAACTAGGTACTTCGGAAGATGGCAAGACAGGGCCAAATTTGTAATTCTCCCATTCACATGTGAGGGTTAAATGTATGCCATAATCGAATTCGGGCTTTTGTTTGGCAAATTTGGCTATTTCAAAAAACCAAGGGCAGGGAACCATTATACTATATGAGTTCACGATTCCTTGTTCAAGTGATTTAATGGTAGCCATGTTTTCCGAATGCGATAAACCAGCATCGTCGGCATGAATTATTAATAGTTTAGAGTTTTCGGGAAAGCCCAGCTGTTTGGATAAATTCATCCTAAATCGTGTTCTTTAAAAATCCTTTTTTCTTTAATCTGTTCTATTAATTCTAGTCGGCCAACAATCGATTTTTTTGGTACTATTGTTCCTTGGGATAATACTGCATTTGCTCCAATTTTACAATTATCTCCGACTAAAGCACCAAACTTTTCTACTCCAGTATCAATGGTTTAGTTATTGTACCTAATCCAAATTCTTTTATCTTCCCTTTCATTGAAATGGTTTGCAGCAATTGAGCCAGCTTCAAAATTTACTTTTTGTCCAATAATGCTGTTTCCGATATAGTTAAGATGGGCAACAGATGTTTCAGCACAAATGATGCTATTTTTTATCTCCGTACCAGGACCAATTTTTACCGATCTATCCAAAAACACCCCTTCTCGGAAATAAGCGTTTGCTCCAATAAAGCAATTTTCCATTGCGACAAAAGGTCTTTTTATTGTCACTCCGTTTTCTATAATTACCGATTTATGTATTGCAATTCCATCAGTGATTTCAAAACCTTCTCCAAGTGCGGTTATTGCATCTTCGATAACTTCTTTTAAACTGTTCGTTAATTCCCAAGGTAACAAGTATTGTTTTCCTTTCAACTGTGTCGGAATATTTGAAAGGAAATTATTAATGTCCATTTGAGTTTAATTTATAGAAAATATTGACATTCTAAGGATAAATTATTTTAATTATAGATACTGGCCTTATCTCCTATTCCGGAGCAACCGTCCCATAGGTATCAAAAAGATACACCAAACTTGTCATGGCCGCTGCCCCGAGTTCCAATTCCCGCTTGTTTACTTGTTCAAACGTATCGTTGGCCGCGTGATGGTAGTCAAAATACCGTTGAGAATCCGGCCGCAAACCCGCTAAAACAATGCTATCATTTTTTAAGGGACCAATATCGGCACCGCTTCCTCCGGTAATGAACATATGGACTAAATAAGGTTCAAAAAGCTTTTGCCATGCTTTGGTACGTTCAAAATCAGCTTCTGGGCTATCGAACGAAAAACCACGTGGGGTAAATCCACCAGCGTCGCTTTCGAGGGCAAATATGTGGTTTTCATTCTTCTTTTGAGCTTCTTCGGCATATTTGCGACCACCCCTAAGCCCGTTTTCCTCGTTCATAAAAAGGACCACCCTAATCGTTCGTTTTGGCGTGTATCCTGTTTTCTTTAAAAGTCTTAAAACCTCCATACTCTGCACGCAACCGGCCCCATCGTCATGGGAACCATCACCCAGATCCCAAGAATCCAAGTGCCCGCCTACTACGATATATTCTTCGGGATGCGTACTTCCTTTTATTTCTCCAATAACATTATAGGATTGGACATCGTCAAACTGCTTGCAGTTTTGCTTAAAATAAAATTTGATATCCGGGTTTAGTTTTAGCGTCGTGCTTAGCAAATCGGCCGCATTGGTACTTATGGCTGCAGCAGGAATCCATTCTTCCTTTGGCAAATCCCCGTAACGCAAACCACCTGTGTGCGGAAAATCGTCCAATCGTAAGGTCATTGAGCGCACAATCACCCCAAGAGCTCCATACTTGGCAGCCTCGGCCGCTCCGGAGCCCCTTTGGTCGACCGCTCCCGAATAGGCAGAAAAAGTATTGATCAAGGTCGGGTCCATAGGACGGTTGTAAAAAACAATTTTCCCTTTGATACCGGCTTCACCTAAAGCTGCTAAATCCCCAATTCCTTGGACTTCTACCACTTGGGCCTTTATTCCCTTTTGGGGGGTTGCAATAGATCCGCCCAGTGCGGTAATGGGTACATTTGTGGTAACTCCCGGTGTTGTTTCAAAGTAGGCGAATTCTGGCGTGCCCCTGACCCATTTTGGCACCATAACCGGTTGCAACCAAACACGGTCCAGACCTAGCGAGTCTAACTGCAATTTGGTGTAGTCCACTGCCTGCTGGGCCTGTATGGAACCGGATAAACGCCCCCCAATCTGGTTGGAAAGGTAATTTAACCAATCATAGGCCTTGCCTTCCGAAAGCGCGGTCTCATAGATTTTTTGAAACTGCCGCTCATCAACATTTTGAGCACTTACCAATGTAGTTAGTAAGAAAGAATATATAAAGAGGTTAACGGTCTTTTTCAATTTGTAGTTTGTTTTCATAGGCTTCTAAATTAGCCATTATTTTGTCGTCGAGACCGGGCTCCTTTATATCTTTATATTTTTTTAACGATTGGAATAGAATTTCAGCTAAAATTAATCTTGCCGCTTTTTTATTATCCGCAGGTATCACAAACCAAGGCGCATGATCCTTAGTAGTGTTTTGAATGGCTTCTTCGTAACAGTATTGATACTTATCCCATAGTCTTCTTTCCTTAAGGTCGCTAGGGGAAAATTTCCAATGTTTTCTCTTTAAGGCCAACCTTCTAAGGAGTCTTTGTCGTTGTTCTTCTTTGGAAAGGTTAAGGAAAAACTTAAAAATAATGGTCCCATTTTGAAATAGGTGTCTTTCAAAATTATTTATCTGTTCAAACCTTCTATCCCAAAATTTTTGGTCGATATCCCCAACTGAATGTATCCCGGGAATTCTTTCTCCCAATATGTATTCTGGATGTACCCTGGTAACCAAAACATTTTCATAATGCGTTCGGTTAAAAACACCGAATTTTCCTTTGCCGGGCAATACCAAATAATGCCTCCAAAGATAATTGTGGTCCAATTCAAGTTCAGTTGGCACCTTAAAACTGTGAACCTCTACCCCACTTACATTAAAATCTTTAAAAACCTCACGTATAAGACTGTCCTTTCCGGCGGTATCCATTCCCTGTAAACATATCAGCACACTATATTTATTGTGAGCGTACAGCATATCCTGGAAATCTCCCAATTCCTTTCTCGTTTTTCGTAATTCTTTCTTTAGCTCCTTATCCGACTTACCAAAATCTTCATAGGTCGAAGCCTTAGTAATTTCAAACGAATCCGTGGCCTTGTAAGTTGTTGCTTGTATCTTCTCCATATCGAACTATTAAATAGATGATGTCAGAAAAGCCCTTAAATTATAAAAAAGGCCATTTCGACAGAAATATGCTACAATTTAACGTATTAACGGAAAAGCGAGGTCTTCCAACGAATATTTAAGTCACGGCATACGTAAAACCCTACTTTTATTCTTGTAAAGTCCCAAATTTTACAAAAACCTCTTAATCTAATGAACAAGATTTACTCTTACATAGGTGTTATGGCCCTTATTTTATTTTCCTCTTTTGCTGGCAATCTGGAATGTGAGTATGCAGGTTCCAATATTGGATACGCAAAAACCCTTACCGAAAAAGCCATTGAAGTAAATGACATCAACCAAGCGCGGTATTATGCCTACAAGGCTTTGAGTGCCATTGAAAAGTCTAAGAACCAGTTAATGGTCTGTGGATGCGAATACGCCAAAGATGGTATTGAAGAAAGTCTTATCAACCTAAAACTCGCCGCTAGGGCTACAACATTGAACGATACGCATATTCTTCTAACGCGTTCGCTTGAAAACACAGCTGGCAGCTTGGAAGCTTTGGAGAAACACGACCTGCATGAGAGTAAATATGCCAGCGACGTTCTCGTGCTCAACACCAAAGATGCTGAAGAGAAGACCATTGCCTTAAGGGAAACAAGTGCAAAGACCTTGAACGAGTTAATCGATAGTTCTTTGGAAAAGTACAGAGCTTCTTTGAACAAGGTAGTAGAAACAGTGGATTGTAGCGAAGCAAAGGCTTTTGCACAGCGTATTTTTGATAACTGTGAGCAGCAATTATTAAAAGAAAATCTCTCTGAAGGTAAAAAGTACTATAATTTAAGGACCAAAGAAATCACGGCCGAAGCCCTTAAGCGTATCGGTGAATGTGCCTCGAACAAAATATAATCATTTACTGGCAAAAAGCTTCACATCATCTTCCGTCACCTCATTTCCTCCAAGAATAATGAGTCTCTCCACTACATTGCGCAGTTCCCGGATATTTCCTGTCCAGTCATAGGCTTTAAGTAGTTTTATGGCCTTTTCAGAAAATTGTTTGGGCGCAATACCTTGTTCGTCGGTCACTTTCTTTGAAAAGTGATTGATCAATAAAGGAATATCATCACGCCTATCGTTCAAGGCCGGAACCTGAATCAATATAACGGCCAATCTATGGTAAAGATCCTCACGGAATTTACCTTCCTCAATTTCCTTTTTTAAATCCTTGTTCGTTGCGGCAATTACCCTTACATCTACTTTGATGTCCTTGTCCGTACCAACCCGGGAAATTTTGCTCTCCTGTAATGCCCTTAGTACTTTTGCTTGGGCGGATAAACTCATATCCCCTATTTCATCTAAAAAAATAGTGCCTTTATTGGCAGCTTCAAACTTTCCGGCACGATCTTTTACCGCCGATGTAAATGCTCCTTTGACGTGCCCGAATAGTTCGCTTTCAATTAATTCGGACGGTATCGCCGCACAATTGACCTCAATAAAGGGACCGCTACTTCTTTGGCTTTTCTCATGAAGCCAGTGCGCTACCAGTTCCTTACCAGTACCGTTGAAGCCTGTAATAAGTACCCTGGCATCGGTCGGTGCCACCTTTTCAATCATATCCTTAATAACGTTGATTTCGCTACTCTCCCCAACCATTTCATAGGTTTTGCTGACTTTCTTCTTTAATATTTTGTTCTCTACAACAAGTTCTT
>CAJQMW010000354.1 GCA_905479535.1 uncultured Maribacter sp.
GTATATAATTTATTGCTAGTTCTTGCCTACTTACGAAAATCCTCTCGGATTTTCTATTCGGTTTGCATTTGCTAATTTAGGTGCATCAAACCCACAACAAACCATATACAAACGCGTTGGGTGCGTTTCGGGACTTATGAATAACAAGGAGAGCGTTGAGCTAAAGAATTGGAATGGAGTTACTAAATGCCTTTTAGGAATGGCGTAGGTTTATAGAATAGTAATGATCAACCAAAAACCAAATTTGTTATAGATTTTCAGGACCGTACAGGAACCTGGCACATAATAAATTTATATGACTATCGGATAGTTTGCACATGAAGTCAACTTTTAAGTTTTGTAAAAAAAACACCTCCCTCTATCCCTCCTTTCTAGGAGGGAAGAAATCGTTTCCACTCTAAAAAGAGGGGATTAAGGGGTGTGTAGGCCTAAATTTAGTCGTAAATCGTATAATCCGGGAAAAAAAGGGTAACTTGATTGACGTGCTGACTACAAAAAAAGGCTATGTAACAAATCCGATAGTCATATAAATTTAAAAGTTTTAAAGAGCGGTTTATTTTATAAAGTAAACAGGAATAAAAGGTACTTCGGCATTGGTCAGAAGTTCTCCGTTTTTAGAAATGGCCAAGACCCCGCCCGCTAACGTTTGGGTGGTATTAGATTTTCCGTAGGAAACTAAAAAAACACCCTCTTCTTCGTCATATTGGGCGGCAATTATGTAGGTTGAAATTCCCTCTTCATTTTCCAACCGGTTCTTTATACCGGCTACATCCAAAATACTATTTTCACCAGTATCAATATTAAATATTGCAGGCCCGCTAATAAGGGAAAAAGGCTGTTGGTATTGAAACTCGTAATAAAATTCAGTTCCAACGAGGCTTCCATTTATTGGGCCAGAAGGTAGCTTTTGTCCAAATACCAAAGGTAGCTCCTCAATCACCGACAGATTATCTATATCCCGTCTTTCCAATGTGGTAACAAGCTCTTCTGAAAAGCGAAATACTGCTAAATTTCCGTTGTCGTCAATCAAGAGACTGGGAGACTCTGTACCGTAATCCAAAGTTTGGATCAAGGAACCATTATCGGTATCATAAACGGAAACCCTGTACTGTAAGTCACTGGACCTATACGTAATAAAAATCCTGCCGTTGTCATATAACGGCTGGTACAACTTATCTATATTGAATTCTAGCGGAAGATCATCACCTTCCAAGTTTTCCAAGGTTAACTTACGAATGGCTAAATTGGTGGTGCCTTGGGGGTTATAAAACCCGAAGAAAACAGCCTCCTCGTTATTAGTGCCCCAAACTATGGAACGTTGTGTGGTATTGGTATAAAATGCAGGGTAACTATTGGTTGCCCCGGTAAGCACGTCTTTCTGAAACAAGGAAAAATCCCCGGATGCAAATGAGTAAAAGGTAATGGTGCTACCAACCTGCCGAATCGTTAAGAATTCTGAAGGGACTCCTATTTCGTCGGTTAGATTAAATTCGGTTCCTATCTCCGTGGCACCTTCATAATTATATTGATAGGTGGATTCCAAATCTACTCCTACCACCTCAAAACTTGGTGGAGTGGAAGCAATTTCTTGAGTGCCGTTGCCATCGCCTTTAGAGCAAGAGGTATAGAGAAAAGCACTTAATAAAACGGATGTTAAATACGCTGTCCTTAATGACATTTTGTTTGGGCTCATTCCATAGCAAAAATTTGTCCTTAAGCAAGGTACGATATTATTTGATGGAGCCCATGGTACAGCGTGTCAAAATAATATCCTAAATTCAGGGTGCGAACAATAATCCCGCAATCATGCTTGCCAAACTGAACTTGGAACATATTTTATTCTTGGATATCGAAACCGTGCCAGAGATGGAGCATTTTGAGGAATTGGACGATACCAAAAAAGAACTGTGGGAACAAAAGACAAAATATCAGCGAAAAGAGGCGTTTACACCGGAAGAATTTTATGACCGTGGTGGTATTTGGGCAGAATTTGGAAAAATAATATGTATTTCCGTAGGATATTTTAAGCTTGTTGGGGAGGCTAAAAATTTTAGGGTTACCAGTTTTCACGGTGATGAAGCCAAGCTACTTAAAGATTTCAAGAACCTTTTGAACGGTCATTTTAGCCAAGTCAAAAATTTACTATGCGCACACAATGGCAAAGAATTTGATTTTCCATATATCGCCAGGAGAATGATTGTCCATGGTATTTCATTGCCCTATAAGCTTGACCTTTTCGGGAAAAAACCATGGGAAGTTCCGCATTTGGATACTATGGATTTGTGGAAATTTGGGGACTATAAGCACTATACCTCCTTAAAACTTATGGCACATATTTTAGGTATCCCCTCCCCAAAGGAGGATATAGACGGCAGCATGGTGCGGGATGTATATTACAAAGACAAGGCTATTGATCGCATAATTACCTATTGTGAACTGGATGTGGTAACCACGGCACAAGTTTTTTTGAGACTGCGTAATGAGCCAACGTTGGAAAAAAATGAGATTACAAACGTTTAAAATGAAAGGCATTTCATACTTGAACATGGAATCGCAATACACAAATATAAGCTCATGCATCTTCGGATAGCCTTTATTGGGTTGGCCATTTTAGCTATTGTTTTCTTGATTTTCATCGGTTTTAAGGCTATAAATGAAACTAGCCAAAACTCTAAGAAACAAAAAGCGGTTCTTGTATTGTCCCTGGTCCTTTGGCATGTACTCATTCTCCTACTATCCTCTACGGATTTTCTAAAATCATATGAATTCCCCCCTCGCTTTGCAATCGCCTTCGTTCTTCCCTCGTTTATTTTTACAGGTGTTTTTCTTTATCGTAATAGAGATAAAAAATGGCTTAAAAGTATACCCGAACATTGGATCGTTTATTTTCAATCCTTTAGGATTTTAGTTGAAGTCCTGTTCTTATTGGCTTTGGAGCAGGGGATTTTTAATTGTCATGTCACTTTAGAAGGATACAACTTTGACATGGTCTTTGCAATTACGGCTCCCATTGTCGCTTATAGTGTTTATAATAGAAATCTACTTTCAAAAAAAGCTGTTCTTCTATGGAATTATATTGGTTTAGCGGTGTTAGCGAGTGTTATTTTTCTATTCGTAACCTCTATTTATAGCCCTGAATTGTACCGAAGTGAAATACCTTTGTTACCTATTAGTTCATTTTCGTACCCCTATGTTCTCATTGCTGGATTTTTGATGCCTACTGCGGTATTTTTGCATATCCTCTCAATTTTCCAATTGAGGTCCGATTAAAACTTAATAAAACCCGATAACGATTGAAATTATCGGGTCTATTTATTGGTAGTTGTTCTAAAAAAAGGTATCGGGGGAACTATTATTACCTTTAGTCCTTATAAAACTTCGCACTTTTTTTAACTCCAAAATCCTGTAGCTGCAAAATGTAGATTCCCGTGGCCAAATCGGAAACATTGATCTTTGCCGACTTGGCTTCACCGAGTTTCAGCTCAATTCCGGAAGCGGAAATAATCCTGTACATAGCAGTATCACTAACCTCTGTATTTAAAGTAATCTGATCTACCGCGGGATTAGGATATACTGAAAAGTTAAGTTCTGAAGAAAGGTTCAATGCTTCATAGTTATCCAAATCGCCTACAACCGTATCTTCCCCCAAAAAGGTGAATTGATATTCCATAGTATATTCCGACGCTATGTTCTGCGAGCAAAAAGTTCTAAGTCGTATTTCATAATCTTGATTTTCAATCAAGTCCGTTAGCACAATAGAGTTGCTCGTGGCATAGTCCGTTATCCAATTTTTATCCGATGCTTTTTTAAACTGCACTTCGTAAAGCCCGTCAACAATATCATCCCAGTATATCTGTAACTCCTCCCTTGAAGCATCGCTAAGTGCAATACCCTCTGGGGTAGTAACACTACACTGGGTAATGGCTACTCCAGACACAATCAATGAAAAGTCTTGAGAAGCATTCTTAATCGTTCCCTTATGTGTAACCGTAATGGTGTACGAACCCTTTGCACCGGGTATTTCAACACGTTCAAAGGGGTCGACCAAATTATCTCCCTGCGTAGCAGGAGCACCAGCTTGGGCCGGGTTCAATTTCCAAGGAAAGAAAGTTTTGCCATCCTGGGAGATTCGGATATCCAAATCATTTACAAGAGCTGCAGTCTTATCGTTGAGGATTCCTCTATTAAGGAATTCAGATTCTGGGTCGGTCCAAGAAATAGAGGCCATCAAGGTTTCGCTACCATTGGCCTCAACGGTCATGGTAAACGTATCCCCTTCTGCCAAGGTGTCCTCTGAAATATGGGTGCTAAATTCTTTGTTCAACAGAACTTCAGCGGCCGTCTTGGCATTGATAACACCCCATCCCATTTTATAATCCGGTCCTTTCTTAGCAATGTCGTCTGCTGTATGTAAGGCAAGTCCCTTTAGCGTAGCCGCTTTCAAATAGCTTCCATAGAGCTGCTCGTTGTATTGCTGTAATAACAATAGTGAACCGGTAACCCCGGGAGCTGCCATGGAGGTGCCGGAAGAAACATTGTAGCTTGTATCATTTGTCGATGAGGTAGATAAAATGGAAGAGCCGTTCCCTGCCAAATCCGGTTTTATCCTACCATCATCCACTGGGCCAAAACTGCTGTAGGCAGATACATCGGCCTCTTTTAAATTCCCGTTACGGTCTATTTTGGTATTCGCTCCTGCCACGGTAAGTCCGTTTTTAGCCAGTGTAAACCCCAATAGTACATCAAAGCCGTCTCTACTTGTTCCGTAAATGGGAGCTTCATTATCGTTTCTATTCTGTGCGTTGCCTGCTGCCGTAACCATTAAATAATAAGGAGCATTGAACATTATTCTGTCCCAGTCCTGTGCAACCTTAATATAAGATCCAAAATACCAATCCGGTACCCTATCCGTTTTTATGCCGTAGGAGTGATTGGAAAGTAGAAGTCCGTTAGCAGCTGCCTCGGTAACTTCCAATTTGTCCCTAGTCCAATCATGGGATAATACATTTGCCCTATAAGCGACACCCTTTGCCTCCTTTTTAATACCTGAAGAAATGATACTCCCGGTAACCAATGTAGCATGTGCATCTACATCCTCGCTACCGTCTGCGATAGTAGCACGTACATCGTACTCTTGATGGGTGGTCCGAACAACCCCGGCATCCCATACGCCTACTTGCATTCCTTCCCCATCTAAATCCAACTCCATAATACCATTGGTATGTAGTGCATTTGCTCTGGAAACTTGACTTGCGCCCTCTGCATAGGTTTCATAGAAAATGGGGCTTCCGTCTTCACCAACCTCTTGCAGCTCTATCTTTTTTCCGCCGGGCAAGGTCTCCTTGAGTTTCCAATTATTACGTTTGGCCAATTCCAAGGTTTTTGCCCTGTTGGTTTCATAATCAAACTCAAGATCTACGTGCATCCTACCTATCTTGGTAAAGTTATAGTCCTTTTTAATAAGTGTCTTTAATTTATCTGACTGGGACCATGCTAAGGAAGAAACGAAAAAAAAGAACAATGGGATGCTTAAAAATCCAATCCCATTGTTCATAGGTTTTTGGTAGTCCATAGGTTAATAAATTAATTTGTAAGATTTAGACTACAAACATATATTATAGCTACGGTTCTATCAACTAAAAGTTTCAATTATTCGATGAAATACCTAGGCGGACCTAATTTCCTGTTGTGAAAGTGTTATTTTCTGATGTTTGTAGGCAAATTCCTATAAATTAAGAATTGAGATTTACACCGAAAATTTACGTTTCGTTATACTTTAATATGATATAAACCGGAAAATGATCACTGTACCCTCCCAAATATTTCCTCCCCGCATAGGTACGGAACGGACTTCCCTTATATTTCCCGTCATATTCCTTTAAATGTGAATCATCATAGATATTGGCTTCTCTAAAACTATGGGCGCCTTTTTGATAATTAAGGAATCCGTGGGAAATAATGATCTGGTCAAAGAGGCTCCAGCTCTTTTTATAGTTGGAGCTTCCTCTTTTACCGGGTGCGTGCAATTTCGCCATGGGATTATATAGGAAGGTATCTGTAATTAGTTTTTGGACGCTTGCAGAATTAGGGTCATCGTTAAAATCGCCCATGATTATGAGATTGGGATTCGCATGAAGTGCCTCAATATCCTTTATTTTCTCTCTAATGACCTCCGCTGCCCTAATTCTCTTATACTCCGTAGCTTCATTTCCTTCCCTTCTAGACGGCCAATGGTTTACGAACACATGTATTTCTTCCCCGTTTAGACTGCCGTTTACATAAAGGATATCTCTTGTGGTATCCCTTACTCCATCCAAATTTTGGACCATTAAGGCAATGGGTTCGGCGTGTATTACCTTAAAATATCTTGGATTATATAGTAGTGCGGTATCTATTCCCCGTTCATCCGGTGATTCATAATGAATGAATTTGTAGGATATGCTCTCTATGGGATGTTTCTGTACCAAGTCGCTTAACACAGTTTTATTTTCAACTTCTGCAACGCCTATTAAAACCGGTGGATGTGGGTTATTAAGCTTTCCTATCCCAAAGATGGTTTTGGCAAGTTTGGACAACTTTTTTTCATACCGCTTTGGAGTCCATTTTTTAAAACCTTCCGGTGTGAAATCCTCGTCCAACGTACGTTCATTATTCTCAGTATCAAAAAGATTTTCCAAGTTGTAGAATGCCAGCGTATATAACTGCTCATTTTTTTTCTTCTTCTTGAATAAGGAAAAACGCATATGGGTTTTATAAGGTCAATAAATTTACTAAAATAGCTTGGGTGCTTTTGCTTAATTTTGCACTTTACCAAATTATGTTAGAAAAGACAACGATAGAATACGAGAAGGCAGTCCTTATTGGTATTATCAACAAGGAACAGAATGAAGAAAAGGTAAGCGAATATTTGGATGAGTTAGAATTTCTAACCTATACGGCAGGTGGGGAAGTTACCAAACGCTTCGTACAACGGATGGATGTTCCCAATCCCAAAACACTTATTGGCAGCGGTAAGATGGAAGAGGTAGAACACTATGTAAAGGAGAATGAGATCGGTTCGGTTATTTTTGACGACGAGCTCACTCCGGCACAGCAACGCAATATAGAAAAACAGCTGCGTTGTAAAATCATTGACCGTACGAGCCTTATCCTGGATATTTTTGCGCAACGTGCCCAGACCAGTTATGCCCGGACACAGGTTGAGTTGGCACAATATGAATATTTGCTTCCTAGACTTACAGGGCTTTGGACACACTTGGAGCGCCAAAAAGGTGGTATTGGTATGCGTGGTCCCGGTGAAACGGAAATTGAAACGGACAGGCGTATCGTACGAGACCGTATTTCCCTGCTGAAAAAGAAGTTGTTAAAAATAGACCGCCAGATGGAGACACAGCGAGGCAACCGTGGTGCCTTGGTCCGAGTGGCGCTTGTAGGGTATACCAACGTAGGCAAATCAACTTTGATGAACGTTATCAGCAAGAGCGATGTTTTTGCCGAGAACAAACTGTTCGCCACGTTGGATACCACGGTGCGAAAAGTGGTCATAGGCAATCTTCCTTTTTTGTTAAGTGATACCGTTGGATTTATTCGAAAGTTGCCCACGCAACTCGTGGAAAGCTTTAAAAGTACTTTGGATGAGGTACGGGAAGCGGACTTACTTTTACATGTGGTGGATATCTCACACCCACAGTTTGAGGAGCATATAGATTCTGTGAATCAAATTCTAACCGAAATCAAAAGCGCAGACAAGAAAACCATAATGGTCTTCAATAAAATTGACCTATACAAAAACGAAGATATAGATGAGGACGATTTGATTACGGAACGTAGCCCCATACATTTCACCATTGAGGACTGGAAAAAGACATGGATGGAAAAAGTTGGGGACCGGGCTTTATTTATATCTGCATTGAACAAAGAAAATCTGGACGAATTTAGAAAACGAGTCTATAATGAAGTAAGGGACATACATGTAACCCGTTTCCCGTATAATAATTTTTTATACCCGGAGCATCTGGACCAATATTAACGGCAAACTACACACCATTTAATGCCGTTCATCGAAGAAATTAAACCACTTATATTTTTCACCACATTTTGGGATATGTTCACAACATAAATTGTTGAAAAGCGAAATGTTGCCTTAAATTTACATTGTGTTTAAGTGATAGTGTTGACCCCAAATCGATATTTAACTTAGAAAAGCTAGAAGTAAAACCCCAAATTTTACGATAACTACTTAACCTTAAAAGAGGCTGTCTAAAAAGACAGCCTTTTCTTTTGAATAAATTGTAAAGGATCGTAACTTTAGTTATGAGCCGAAAAATAGTATGGAAGACCAATGACCAAGGTCAGCTGAGTCTTCTCCCGCCCAGTTATGACGATCTGGTCCCGAAGAACCACCCCGTCCGTGTCGTGAATTCCATTTTGGACCGGGTCGACCTAAGTATTCTGGAAAAGGGATATAAGGGAGGCGGGACGTCGAGTTACCACCCAAAGGTACTTTTAAAAATATTGATCTACGCCTACCTGCGCAATCTGTATTCCTCGCGCAAGATAGAGGAGGCCCAGGGGGAGAACCTTCATTTTATGTGGTTGGCCGGCACGGCCAGGCCGGACCACAACACCATCAGCAACTTTCGTTCGGGAAGGCTGAAGGGCCATTTCAAGAAGATATCCAACCAGGTGGTCGTTCTTTTGGCCGAACAGGGATGTTTGAGCCTAAAGGATATTTATGTGGACGGCACCGAGATAGAGGCCAATGCCAACAGGTACACGTTCGTATGGGCCAAGAGCCTGAAGACCAACCGCAAGCGGATCGAGAACCAATTGAAGGAACTCTGGAGCTACGTGGAGAAGGTCTATGTAAACGAGGAACAAATGCCCAACACCCCTGACTTCGAGGCCATCGACCCGGAAAAAGTATCGCAGGCCATAGAGCGGATCGACCAAGTACTGAAAGGCAGGGACATCGATAAAAAGGTCA
>CAJQMW010000355.1 GCA_905479535.1 uncultured Maribacter sp.
GGGGGTCACTGGTTCGAATCCAGTAGGGCCCACATTAAAAAAAGGCTTCCTCTTTTTGGAAGCCTTTTTTTAATGTTTTTCAGATAAGTCTTATCTTGCCTTGATTTAAGGGATATTAGCTCAGTTGGTTTAGAGCGCTGCCTTGACAGGGCAGAGGTCACTGGTTCGAATCCAGTATGTCCCACACATCATTTTCTAAGTGCTAAATGAGTTCCAAGATGCGTTCCAGGGCCATTCCACGAGAACCTTTTATGAACAGGGTGGATACTTTAGGAAGTTCATGCTCTTTTAGATATCCCTTCGTGTCATCAAAGGACCGGAACTTTTGAAAATCACTTTCGGTCCTGCAAAAGTTTTCTCCTATTAGTATAACGCTAGAGAATCCAAGGTCAGCGGTTAGTTGCGCTATTTGCTGATGTTCTTGAGCGGCACTTTCGCCAAGCTCAAACATGTCCCCTAAAAAAAGAACTGGAGATGTAGGTCCTAAATTTTTGAAACTTTCCAAAGCTGCTTTCATACTTGTGGGGTTCGCATTGTAGGCATCCAGTATTATTTTGTGACCCTTTTTGAAAATAACTTGAGAGCGGTTGTTATCGGATTCATAGGCTTCAATAGCCAATTTAATCGCTTCCAATTCAACATTAAAATATTTACCAATAAGAATGGCGGCACAACAATTTGGAAAATTATACGACCCTATAAGTTTGGTTTCAACTAATAAGTTTTCAAATTCAATTTCTAAAAATGGATCGGCCTTTATAAGTTTTATTCTATAAAACTTCGAATCATGGGCACTATAACCGTACTTTTTGACGTAACCGGTTAATTTCTCCTGTTGGATGGGATCATCGGCATTCATGAAAATACCTTTATCGAGAGGCATCAAAAAGTCGTACAATTCGCACTTGCCTTTAATGACTCCTTCTACGCCGCCAAAACCTTCTAAATGGGCTTTGCCAAAATTTGTGATATACCCAAAGTCAGGTTCGGCAATTTTGCATAGGAACTCAATCTCCTTTTGATGATTGGCACCCATCTCTACAATAGCTATTTCCGTATCCTTTTGAATAGATAAAAGGGTGAGCGGAACCCCTATATGATTGTTCAGGTTCCCCTTGGTAGCTATGGTCTTATATTTCTTGGAAAGAACTGCATGAATGAGTTCTTTGGTAGTGGTTTTACCATTGCTCCCCGTAAGACCAATGATTTTAGCCTTACAGAAATTCCGATGGTAATTTGCCAATCTTTGAAGCGTTTTCAGCACATCGTTAACCAGAATGGTATGTTCGTTTAAAACAAACTCCTTGTCATCAAGAATTACGTAGCTAGCTCCTTTTTCAAGTGCTTGTCGGGCATATTCATTGCCGTTAAAATTATCGCCTTTCAATGCGAAAAAAATATCTCCGTTATTTATTTTTCGCGTATCGGTGCTTACCGATGGATACTTTAGAAAAATATCGTGTAGTGCATCAATCTTCATAAAATCTAAGATAAAAAAAAGCCCTTTATGAAAAGGGCTTTTTTATTTTCTGTTCAAGAAAAGACTATTTAGCCTTTTTTCCTCTTACGGTTTTGTTCTTTGTTTTTGACTTTGAACCAACTCTGGACATAGCGCATCTAAAACCGATATAGTCTGTAGCCATATATTGTGGCATATATCTTCTTTGTGCCGGGTCTAGCCAGTAAGCCCTATCTCTCCAAGAACCTCCTTTGTATACACGCACCTCATCATTTATAAGGGTAGTTCTATTGTTGGACTGATCATATTGTCTGGACAACGTACCTGACGAATCCCTTTCTACTTTATGTTTTGGAGAATTGTACATTTTTCGCTGATCTTCATCATCTTCATCGCTAAAGCGATTAAAGAATCTTGAAGAACCTGGGTCACCGTCCCTATAACCTCTATTGTCACTAGAAGAGAAATTGGTTCTCAAATACGTTTCGTCTTCGTCCACGGCGACCATTTTAATTTCACCTGGTAGGTTTACGGCTACGATTTTTCCGTTCGGTAAGGTATCGTACATGATGGAATCTCTTAGTATTTGCACTTTTCCATCCTCACCAATAGCGGATTTCATGTATATGTTTCCTCTATAATAATTAAAGTCACTTACCTCGTCATCAACTATAGGTCTGTATACATCTGCAACCCACTCGGCTACGTTTCCGGCCATATCGTACAGCCCAAGATCGTTCGGCTTATAGGACATTACCTCCGCGGTAATATCGGCACCATCATCGGACCAACCGGCTATTCCACCATAATCACCTTTACCTTGCTTAAAGTTCGCTAATTGGTCACCTCTACCAACTCTTTGTCCGTTCCTTGTATAATCACCTTCCCAAGGATATTTTTTTCTACCTCTATAATTATTGTACTCCCTTTGTCCAACTTGGGCCTGAGCGGCATATTCCCATTCTGTTTCTGTTGGAAGTCTGTATTCTGGCATAATAACACCACTACTTCTTTTTGCGAAAGTAGATACACTATCTTTTTTCTTTTTACCTTGAAGAGAGTCTATTTGACCATTATATACAGATTCCGGTCTGTTAAGATAGGCTTCCGTACTAAATGTACCTGAAACTTCGCCAGTTGCTGCTTGATATTTGGCATCTTCAGAAAGATAACCCTCCCGCTCTAACATAACTTCGTTAACCCTATCCGTTCTCCATTCCGCAAATTGAGTGGCTTGTATCCAATTAACCCCTACAACGGGATATTCCGCGTATGCAGGGTGCCTAAGATAGTTGTTCGTCATGGTCTCGTTGAATCCCAACCTGTTTCTCCAAACCAAAGTATCTGGCAAAGCACCTTTATAGATGTTTGCGTACTTTGGGTTTTCTGGCGGATAAACGCTTTTTAAATAGTCCAAATATTCGAGGTACATTACATTGGTCACCTCGGTCTCATCCATATAGAAGGACTGTACGTGCTGCGATGTTGGGGTGTTGTTCCAATCATGCATTACATCATCCTGTACTTTCCCTTTGGTGAATGTTCCACCTTCTACGAATACTAATCCAGGCGCAGTTTCTTGTTCCTTAAAATCAGTGTTGTATTGAAAGCCACCTTCCTTCGCATTTATTTTCCAACCTGTAGCTCTGGAAACGTTCTTTGAAGATGAAGATTTCTTACAGCTGGTAACTGAGAAACCTCCCGCTATAACGGTTATTGAGAGTACAACTTTAATAAACTGTTTTTTCATAATTAGGA
>CAJQMW010000356.1 GCA_905479535.1 uncultured Maribacter sp.
AGTCCTTCTTGCCGGTAAACCTATCCTTAAACACCTGTCTGTCAAGCTCTTTTAATATCTTCATCGTCCTTGATTTTAACGATAATCTACAAAATAATATGCTCATATACAACTATTTGAGAACTAAATGGGTAACCCTATAAATTAATACGTATCCCGCCTTACAAAACGTTAAAGAATGCATGTTAAAGGTTTATAAAAAATGTAGTCGGTTCTATATTATAATTAGTAAATTCGCCCCATAGCTTTAACCAGGGTTGCATGTTTTCAAAGAACTTCCAGAAATGGGACACTATTCTAGGGTGGACCGTATTTTTTATAGCATTTATCACTTACTTCATTACCGTTGAACCTACCAATAGTTTTTGGGATGCCGGGGAGTACATAGCCACCTCCGCTAAGCTACAGGTAGGACACCCTCCCGGAGCTCCATTATTGCAGATGATAGGGGCGTTTTTCGCCATGTTCGCCTTTGAACCAAGTCAAGTTGCCATGATGGTAAATTTGGTTTCCGGCGTATCCAGTGCCTTTACCATATTGTTTATGTTCTGGACCATTACGAACATTGCTCGAAAACTTCTAGATACCGACGAGCAATTCACCAATAGCAAAGCAATAGCCATATTTGGTAGTGGTATTGTGGGGTCGTTAGCCTTTACTTACTCGGACAGTTTTTGGTTTAATGCAGCAGAAACGGAGGTATATGCGATGGCAAGTTTCATTATGGCCTTACTCCTTTGGTTGGGCCTTAAGTGGACGGACAATCTGGAGGACCCCCGGGGCAACCGTTGGCTAGTTCTCATATCCTTTGTTGTAGGACTTACCTTTGGAATTCAGTTTATGGGCTTCTTGGCCATACCCTCCATAGGACTGCTTTATTATTTTAAAACTTACAAAAAAACTACGGTCAAGAACTTTTTGTTGGCCAATATTGCCGTTATCATAATTTTAATGTTGGTCTATAAGTTTTCATTAACTTATGTCTTACAGCTCTTTGGGTGGGGAGAGGTTTTCTTCATTAACAGTATCGGATTACCTTTTAATTCTGGTTCCATAATTATCGGTATTTTGTTTATTGCCGCCTTTTATTTTGGCCTTAATTATACCCGTAAGAATCAGTACAGGACGGCAAATACAATCGTACTATGCTTAATGTTCCTCTTTCTTGGGTTTTCTTCCTGGCTCATGCTTCCCATTCGTGCCAACGCAAACGTAGTCATCAATGAAAATAATCCGGAGGATGCAAGAGCTCTTTTAGCCTATTATAACCGGGAACAGTACCCGGGCGTTGACAGCCCAATTTATGGCACTTACTATTCCGATATGTTTGCTGGAGCAGGCGAAGATAAAGATGGCAAACCAAAATATGAAAAAGACTACACGCTTGGAAAGTACATCATCGTAAACAAATACATCGATGCAGAGCAAGGGCCCAACCCAAAACATCAGGGGATACTTCCCCGCATGTGGAGTTCACAGCACGCAGAAAATTATATGCAATATTTTGGACCTTTGGAGTTTCGCATGACAGAATCCAATGCAGAGCTACGCCAGGCCGTGGACCAAGTAAAAACCGGCTTCGCGAACGGAGAGATAGATGCCGACCAGTACATAGGTTTTCTAAAACGTTTTAGTGATTATATTGAAGTAGAACCACCATCGGTCTGGCAGAACATTAAATATATGTTCGAATTTCAGTTCAACTACATGTACATGCGTTACTTTATGTGGAATTTTGTCGGGAAACAGAACGATGTCCAGGGCCGCTATAACGATAACGGAAATTGGTTAAGCGGTATTAAGTTCATTGATAGTTGGCGTTTGGGAAACCAAGATAATTTACCCAGTGATATAGAGAACAACAAAGGCCGGAATACCTATTTCTTTTTACCATTGCTGTTGGGTATTATCGGTCTCGTTTTCCAGATTTCCAAAGACCCCAAACAATTCTGGGTGCTATTGGTCTTCTTCCTGTTTACGGGAATCGCCATTCAATTTTATACGAACCCCTACATATTTCAGCCCAGGGAGCGTGATTATTCCCTGGTGGGATCGTTCTATGTTTTTGCACTTTGGATAGGACTTGGGGTCTACGGGCTCTATGACGGCTTTAAAGATTGGCTAGCTCCAAAAATTCTTGCACCGCTGGTAGTCGTTGTCAGTCTTTTGGCAGTTCCTACAGTCATGGCCGTACAAAACTGGGACGATCACGACCGATCCAATCGTTTTACGGCGAATGCTTCGGCCAAAGCATATCTGGATTCCACCCAAAAGGATGCCGGTGCCATTCTCTTTACCATTGGGGACAACGATACTTTTCCGCTTTGGTACGCTCAAGAAATTGAGGGTTATCGCACGGATGTGCGTATCGTTTGTACCAGTCTGTTCGAAACGGATTGGTATGTAGACCAGATGAAGAAGAAGGCGTATGAAAGTGATCCGATTCCATCACAAATAGAACATGAAAAATACCGGTGGGGTTCTAGGGATGTACTTTACCATCAAGCTATTACGGAAAACAGGTGGCCAATAAAGGATTTCATCAATTGGATAGATAGCGACAAGCCCAGGACCAAACTCAAATATCTTTTTGAACAGAATAATGCCGATTTGAGCAACTATTCCGAAAATACGCAGAATATAGTGTACTATCCTACCAATAAAATCAGGGTTCCGGTAAACAAAAAGAATGCATTGGAAAGTGGTATGGTCAAGGAAAAAGATGCTGCGCTTATCGTTGATTTTATTGATATTGATCTCCCGAGTGCCATCACCAAGAAAAGTATGATGATGTTGGACATACTTGCCAATAATGATTGGAAAAGACCATTGTATTTTTCCGGAGGAAGTTTCGACGATGCAGAATACCTTTGGATGAAGGACTACTTGCAGCTGGATGGTTTAGCCTACAAACTAGTGCCAATACGCACCGAACGTCCCAACTCATTTGATATGGGTAGGATAGATACGGATTTAATGTATGATATCGTTACCAAATGGGATTGGGGAAATGCCGGAAGTCCCGATATTTACCACGACACCCAGACCCGTATTCAGAGTGTTTCCTATAGGGGCAATTTGGCACGGCTAATGGAAGCGCTCATCAAGGAGAATAAAATAGATAGGGCAAAAGAAGTGATAGACATATCCTTAACGAACATGCCCGTAGATCTATTTGGCTACTACTCATTGGTAGAGCCTTTTGTGGATGGTTATTATAAAGTTGGGGAAACACAAAAAGCCCGAGCACTATTTGATAAACTTAAAAAGGTATACCAAGAACGGTTGGAGTACTATGCTAGCAGTAGTTTGGATGAGCAGTATAGCGATATTGATGCCATCATTGCCGATATGGAGGCCTATAGAAGGAACATTGATATCTTGATCGCTAATGATGATCGCGAAATTGCGGAAAAGGAAACGCTTATCTTTAACGAGTTTATAGATAAGTTCCAACATTTTTACAAGGATGAAGATGACATGGATTTACTGGAACCAGAACCTAACGGCGATCCAGATATGCAGGATTCCATATCTATTTCAGATAGTATACAACCGGACAATACCAGAACCGACTTGCTACAAGATACGGTAGGCCTGTCTACAAAAAACTAATTGGAAAATTTAAAATTAGGGGTTGAACTAAGCGTATTCGTTCAAGATGCCGATCAATGTGTTGGCATCTTGCTCACCACTTTGTCGCCAAACCATTTCACCTTTTTTATAGATCATCAAGGTAGGCAATCCCTTTACCCTTAAGGCTTGGGAAAGCTCCTTATTCTTGTCCACATCAATCTTAATGACCTTGCCCTTATCCCCTAGTGCAGCGGCAACATCCCTTAGAACGGGATGCATAGCAGTGGACTGCTCGTTCCACTCCGCATAAAAATCCAAGAGTACCGGAACGTTTAAATCTATAAGTTCACCAAATTTAGACATAGAATCGGCTTTGCTTTATTGGCCAAATGTAGTAAAAAATGTTAAAATACTAACGATAGTGGCATTTTTGTGGCGGTACCCTAGGTTAAAATCATGTTAACGACTTCTTTTTTAAAGTAATCACCGTAATTTCTGGCCAAATTCCTACTCTTCCGGGATAGCCCAAGAATCCAAAACCACGGTTAACGTTAATGAATTGTCCCATTTCCTTATAAACGCCCGCCCAATACTTATAGCGCCATTTAACCGGGCTCCATTTAATCCACCCGGGAATCTCAATACCAAACTGCATGCCGTGGGTGTGACCACTGAGGGTAAGATGATAGTGCTTTTCATCATTAATAACCTCTTCTTCCCAATGGGAGGGATCGTGACTCATCAAAATCTTGAAATCGGCATCCCCAATTTGTGAGGAAGCTTTCTTTAAATCCCCTGCTTTTTTAAAGCCACCCTTTCCCCAATTCTCCACACCTATAAGCGCAATTTTGTCCATTCCCTTTTCCAAATACCGGTGTTCGTTCAATAAAAGGTCGAATCCCATATTCTTCTGCAAATCCTTTAAATCCTCAAGGTTCTGTAGTTTTAATTCTTCTGTTTCCCAAGGAATATAATCGCCATAATCATGATTGCCCAAAACGGAAAATTTACCATCCTTGGCCTCCAATGTGGCAAATAATTCTGCCCATGGTCGCATTTCTTCGGTCTTGTTGTTCACCATATCCCCCGTAAACAAAATAACATCACTTTTCTGTTCGTTAATGAGGTTTACCCCATACGCTATCATCTTTCGGTTATCAAAGCTACCACTGTGTATATCGGAAATTTGTGTAATCCGGTATCCATCAAAAGCATCGGGAAGATCGGCAAACTCCAAGTCATATTTGAGTACCTTAAAATTATATTTCCCTTTGAACATTCCATACAGTAAAGCTCCAAAAGGCAAGGAGGCTATACCAAGTGCAATTAAACTAAGAAAGCGTCTCCTTTGCGGCAAACTAAATTGCCTAGATGTACCAAAGACCTTTTCATAAAATCCCGAAACCAGTCTAAAAATATCCTCGGAAAAGAGAAAGATGATAGTGATTATTTTAAAAGTAAGTATGGTCAATAAAAATCCAAAAGCGTAACTCTTTGGAACACTCAATACCCTACCGGCCTCTTCCCCAGCAGTAAATTGATAGATAAAATTGAGTAGTACGGCAAGTGCAACCCCTAAGTATAAATAGGACCACCAAGGTTGTCTTACCGTTGCTTTTATAGCTTGTATCACATATATACTTAAGCCAATGTAAATTGCAACAAATAGTATCCAACGAAACATAATGTTTTTTTACAAAGATATTTTTTGATATGCTACCACGATGCCCTTTTGCGTTTTATTTAACCTTGTTCACTAAGGCGTGTATTTTTTCCGCACTGGAAACAGCGATTTTATGGTCGTTCAAAAAAACCGGTGAATTCATGGAAATTTCAGGTTGTCTTATCATTGTTGGAATAAGCTCCGTACCGGATAAGTGAACGGCCTTAAATCCATTTTTCAAAAACAAATCCACGTTGGACACGTTCACGCCTGATCCAGGCATTATTAGGCAGCTAGCGGCTTTTTGCTGTAAATCAGTTAATAAATCAATGCCTTCTGATGCAGATTTTTGCTGGCCAGAGGAAAGGATATAATTCACTCCTAAAGCTTCCAATTGTTCCAAGGTTTCAAATGGGTCATTGACCCAATCAAAAGCACGATGAAAAGTAAATTTCAAACCCTTTGAGACTTTTATTAATTTTTCGGTTCGGTCTACATCCAAGGTTAAATCTTTATGCAGGACCCCAGATACAATTCCGTCTAAACCCATTTCAGCACAGAGGGCAATATCGGTCACCATGATTTCAAATTCACCATCTGAAAATGTGAAGTCCCCACTTCTTGGCCGTATCAACACATGAACCGGTATGGAAATCTGCTCCTTAATCGCTTTCAATAAACCATAGGATGGGGTAATTCCACCAACTGCAAGTTCCGAACATAGTTCTATTCTATCCGCTCCCGCTTTTTGGGCATTAATAGCAGATTCCAGAGAATTGGCACAGACTTCAACGAGCATTTACTTATATTTAAAACCCTAATATAAACAACCTTTTCATGGAAAGAAGAAAGTTCCTAAAAAATTCAACAACCGCTACGGCAGGACTAATTTCTGCACCTTTATTGGCTTCCTGCAAACAGGAAAAAACTGCTTT
>CAJQMW010000357.1 GCA_905479535.1 uncultured Maribacter sp.
ATTGTTTATGTCCGTAGTAACGGCAGCACTAGTGCCACTGATAACGCCTGATTTCCGGTCATAGCTATCGGAAATGACTCCTATATTAACATCAGCACCGGTCAAATTCCATCCCAGTCTGGCAATGTTCGAATTTTGGGCGACATCTCCCTGACTATCAATTAGTCCGGTATTTGGAATGGGGGGCGAAACCTCATAAACCTGATTGATAATGTTCGATTCCGGGTTTAAGGCCTGTAGTTCCGCTATGGGGAAGAAAACCGTTATGACACGCTCATCGTCCGCAGGATCAAATACATCAAAAATAAAATCAGTCTCACTTATCCCAAAGGTACTCAGCAGAGCCACAACGTTGCTGTATTGATTGTTATTTACGACAATTTCTATAAGAACTTCGTCATTCCCATTAACATTGTAGATGAACTTATTAATCTCGCCATTAGGCTCGTAATTGAGAGCTAATGAAGTCAGTGCTGAACCAATGATTTCATTAACCTTGGTATTTGGAGGATAACCAGGTAAAATGTCACAATTTATCAAGATACATTCACATACCGCATCAACTTCTTGAATGGTAGAAGGACTACCCGGCAGGCCATTACCATTCTGACTGAAAAAATAAATGATATCAGAACTCCAATTACCAGAATTATTAATATTCCCGCTAAGTGTTTTGACACTTCCAGCACCGCCCAATGAACCGTTATTGTTGAAATTACCGTTCGTTAATTCTATACAGGCGTTGGACAAGGTAATTTCATCGTCATTAACGATATTACCGTCTTTCAATAAGAAGGCATTGGTCAAGTTTATTTTACCTTGATTTTTAAGTATTCCGGGTCCAATCTCTACCTGCCCCTGATTAACGATCAACTCACCCCCCTTTCCAACATTGATATTACTCATTGTAATTAATTTGGCCTTATTGGCAACAATGAGCGTTGCTTTGTTGTTCAGTTTTATGGGAGAATTACCACTATAGGTGATGTCATGATTGATTTCAATGGTGCTGTTAGCGACATCGTTGTCCGGGAAAGGATTGTTGTTGCAAGGTCCCCCTTGACAATTCCAGGCGGCTGCATCTTCCCAATTGTCGGAAACACCAGTTGTGCTATATGACTGCCCGGATGCAGAATAAATCGCAAAACACATTATTAAAATAAAAGCTGAAGTAGTCCGGTTTGCAAAAGAAGTAGAGAAGTCTAAATTCTTTACATTAAGTAAAAAGGTTTTCATGGCAATTGGTTTAAATGGTTATTTACCAAATAGCATGAAAAAGGTTCTCCTGAAAAATGCCAAGAGCAATTATGATAAGGTTGGGGGCAATAGCGGGAGAGCTTATCGAAGTTAGTTAAAATCCGGAATATTAACAGATGCCAAGTTTTATTAACAAATAATTAACAAAAAATGAAATATTTTCCTACGGTTATTATAAAATCTAGTTGGGATAAACGTAAGGTTAAAAAGGTTTCTTACAATTATTAATCCGAATAACTAAATTTAAAATTTAAGTTTGATCCGCTTTTGTTTAAGCTCGTTCAACTTTTCGAGTTTTAGATGAGAGCGGTTTTCTTTAGCGAAGGTGGTATGATAACTATGGTTCTCTAAAAAATTAATTTGAATGTTCAACCAATCCATTTCGTTACTAACCACATTATAGTGGAGGAATTCTTTATATAGTCCATCACTCAGAACATCGTAGTCCTTCCTGCCCAAATAATCCAGGTCTGCATCTGCAATAACTTCTTCATAAAAACTCTTTGGATTTTGAGGCACTTTTGTGGCCCTGATCATACTGAAAACAAGCTCCAGTTCCCTTGCATTAAGCAAAGGTTCTAGGAACGGTCTAATTTCTATAATACCAATTTCCTCATGATCTACAGGGGTTTTTAGATAGCCAATATCGTGCCCTATGGCAGAGATACGGATCAAGTCGGCAATCGCTTTGTCAATGGTATAAAATTCAATATAGTGATCGCATACATTGGCAACATCAATAATATGTGAAATTGTATGATACGTAAGATGTTCTGGCCAATTATTCTCCATATAGGAGAGTAGCTCAAAACAAATCTTTGGATATGCGCCTTTGTTATGAAGAACCATAAACACTACGAATGAATAGAATACTTAAGGGTTAAACAATAAATTATTTGAAATATTATAATAGGTATGCACTTATTGATTATTGTCTATTTGATAAAAGTTGTAATAAATCCTGACAAAATACGTAATTACCACACTTAATTTTTGTTATTGAAAGGAAATTTCAAATTTTGATGCTTGATATAATGCCTTGATTCTGTCCATTTATAAGCACCGTATAAATTTTTTATAGCCCAATTAGGCCAGGTGCTCCTCTTCCTCTAGGAAATACATTTTAAGGTTTTGAGAATTTTTTACTTTAACGATACCCCGATAATTAAATTTGGCTTTGTCCTTTAGTAACTGATACGTGTTTTCTGAAACGTTAATGCGGCCAGGAAGGGAATTTGACTCCATACGGGAGGCAATGTTTACCGAGCTGCCCCAAATGTCATATTGAAACTTTTTGGTGCCAACAACTCCGGCCACAACCGGACCGGTATTGATTCCTATTCTTATTTGAAATGGATATATCCCTTCTGGAGGGTTATTTTCAGTTTCTTTTACAAAATTTAATATTTCCAGGGCAGCATTGAATGCATCTTCTGCATTCGTTTTATTTTCCGTGGGAAGTCCACCAGCGCACATATACGAATCCCCAATGGTCTTTATTTTTTCAAGATTGTGTTTTTCTGTAATTTCATCGAACTTGCTAAAATAATAATCCACACTTTTAACCAAATCCTCAGCTTTTATTTTCTCTGCCACTATAGAAAATTCTTTAAAGTCCGTAAACAGAACTGTAATCTGATTAAATTCCTTGGCCCTTATTTTGCCGCTATGTTTTAGTTCTTCTGCAGTTTCTTTTGGCAGTATGTTCAGGAGTATATTCTCTGCTTTATTTCTTTCTTCCGCTAGTCTTCTGTTAGACCTTTTGATATATCCGTATTGAAATATGACTCCTAAAACTATGGCAAGTAATAAAGCTGAAATTGCGAAAAAATAACGTTTGGTTACTTGTGCTTTTTCTATAGCAATTTTATTAAGTTCATTGTCCCTGTTCAATAATTCTATCTCCTTTTCTTTCTTTTCAATATCAAATTGAAACCTTAAATCCCCGATTGTCTTTTCATAGTCACCCTTTCTTATCGTGTCTCGCATAGCCGAGAAGAGTTTTTGATAGGTATAGGCATTTTCAAAATCGCCCGATTTTGAATACAACTTGGCAAGCCCTTTAAAAACATCCCTTTTATCCCTAAAAACTTTCGTAGTTTCAGTCAAGGCAAGACCTTGAAAATAATTTGTTTCTGCAGTAGGTAATCTGTTCAGGTCATTGTTAAGATCGCCAAGAGCGATATATGCTTTTGACTCCTCCATTTTTGACTCTTTCTCTTTTGCGACAGCTATAGCCCGCTCTAAATATGCTTCTGCTTGGAGAAAATTATTCATCTGAGCGTAGGCTTTACCAATTAACATTAAGCTATGGGCAATATTTCCATCAGCTTTTTTCAGAGCTTCCAAAGACTCATTAAGTATTAGAATCGCAGATTTGGGATTATTGTCTTTAATATAGAGCTCTCCCATATTAATTGCGGCATAGCCAACTCCCTCGTGGTAACCAATATTATCAAAGATTACCTTAGATTCTTTGTAAGCTTCGAATGCCTCTTCATAAGTGACTTTTTCATTGGAATAAACGCTTCCGATATTGAGCTTGGCCGTAGCAATCCTTAAAGAATCTCCGATTTCTTCCGCTATTCTTGCTGATTTTAGGAAATACTCCAGGGCCGTTGGATCATCACCTTTGGTCTGGTAAATACTGCCCAAGTTACTTTGTAAATTAC
>CAJQMW010000358.1 GCA_905479535.1 uncultured Maribacter sp.
ATTCCTCGTATCAATAGTGCAAAGACACCTCCAATGGCCGCCAAAGGCACTGCCATATAGATCATAACCGATTGTGAAAACGAGTTTAATGCAAAATAGAGCAGTATAAATATCAAGGCAAGGGCAATTGGGACTACAATCATTAAACGGTCTGATGCCCGTTGCAGGTTTTCGAACGAGCCCCCATAGGTAATATAGTATCCCGGTGGTAGGTCCAACTGTGCATCGAGTTTTTGCTGCACCTCCTCGACCATGGACTTAACATCCCTGCCCCTTACGTTCACCCCTACATAAATCCTTCTATAGGTATTGTCACGTGATATCTGCATCGGGCCCGGTTTATAGCTGATATCCGCCACTTCTTTAAGAGGAACTTGAGCACCATTGGGAAGGTCGATATAGAGGTTCTTGAGATTGTTAATATCCTTACGGTATGCTTCCGCCAATCGTATGACCACTTCAAACCGCTTTTCGCCTTCAAAAATGACACTGGCCCTCTCACCAGCAAAGGCGGCGCTTACATAGTCGTTCAATTTATCGATGGTCACCCCATACTGGGCCATTTTTGCCCGATTGTAAACAACGGTCATTTGTGGCAAGCCACTGGTAGCCTCTGCCCGTACATCCCCGGCACCTTCGACGGTCTGGATGATGGCGGCCATTTCGTTGGCTTTTTCTGCCAAAATATCCAAATCTTCTCCATATATTTTGATGGCCACATCTTCCCGAACCCCAGTCAAAAGTTCATTAAAACGCAATTCAACGGGTTGGGTAAATACAAAGTTTACCCCGGGGATCACGGCAATTTTTTCCTTTATCTTTTCTATGAGTTCCTCTTTGCTTTCGGCACTTGTCCACTTGCTCTTGTCCTTTTCAAGGATGATATAGCTATCGGCAATGTCCATAGGCATGGGGTCGGTCGGGATTTCGGCAACCCCGATCCGTGAGATCATCGTCTTGACCTCTGGAAATTCGTTTACCAAGTTCTGGAGTTTTTTCGAGGCCTCAATGGATTCTGTCAGGCTGCTCCCCGGTTTTATCAGTGCTTGCATGGCGATATCGCCTTCATCCAATTTTGGAATAAACTCGCCACCCATCTTACTAAAAATAAACCCTGCTATCAGTAACAATGCAACAGCGCCAATTACGACACCTGCTTTAAAACGAAGTGCAAACGTTAACAAAGGTTTATAGGCCCTATTGAGCGCAGACATTATCTTATCGCTAAACCTATCGATCTTATTTTCAAACTTTGCAAACCAATGATCTGGGTTTTTAGCAGGTTTTAAGAACAAAGCTGCTGCCATTGGCACATAGGTGAGGCACAAAATAATGGCCCCCAAAACCGCAAAACCAAAAGTAAATGCCATTGGGCGAAACATTTTGCCTTCGATTCCTGTTAAGAACAAAATAGGTGTAAAGACAATAAGAATAATCAACTGTCCAAAAAATGCAGAGTTCATCATCGTACTACCGGATTCATAGGCCATTTCATCCATTTCGGCTTGGTCAATGACCGCCTTGGATTTTTTCATCCGCTGATGGATATGGAGCACCATCCCTTCCACGATAATGACAGCGCCATCAACGATAATACCAAAATCGATCGCACCCAAGGACATCAGGTTTGCCCAGACCCCAAACTGCTTCATCAAAATAAAAGCAAATAAAAGGGAAAGGGGTATTACCGAGGCGGTTATCAGTCCGCCACGGAGACTTCCCAGAAGCAGGACCAAAACGAATATTACGATCAACGAGCCTTCTATCAGATTTTTTTCAACCGTGCTTGTGGTTCTTGCAATCAGCTCAGCACGGCTTAAAAAAGGTTCGATATAAACGCCTTCGGGAAGTGATTTTTGTATCTCATCGATACGCTTTTGTACGTTATCAATAACGTTACTGGGGCTTTCCCCTTTGAGCATCAAAATTTGACCACCGACAGACTCGTGGCCATCTTGGGTAAAAGCACCATAACGCACCTGGTTACCATAGCCTACTTTTTCGGCAACGTCCCTGATCAGTACCGGTGTGCCGTTTTCCGTACTCACGACGGTATTTTCCAGATCCTCAAGGCTACGTGCCAACCCTTCGCCCCGGATAAAATTGGCCTGGTGGTTTTTTTCAATATAGGCACCCCCCGTATTGGCATTGTTGGCTTTTAACGCGTCAAAGACCTGGCCCATCGTGATGCCAAAACTTTTAAGCCTATCGGGGCTGAGGGCAATTTCATATTGCTTTACATAACCGCCAAAGGCATTGACCTCGACCACCCCCGGTACCAATGCCATTTGGCGTTTTACGATCCAGTCCTGGATGGTACGAAGCTCCATGGCGTCATATTTTTCTTCATAACCTTCCTTTACCTTTAAGGTATATTGAAATATTTCGCCCAGACCTGTTGTTATGGGTGCCATAAAAGGTGTGCCGAAACCCTCTGGGATTTCTTCACTTACTTCGGTTAATTTTTCCTGTACCAATTGCCGTGGCAGATAGGTGCCCGGTTCATCCTTGAATACAATGGTAACCACGGACAGCCCAAAACGGGACACCGAACGTAGTTCGATAACGTCAGGAAGATTGGCCATTGCCAATTCTACGGGATAGGTTACAAATTGTTCTATATCTTCTGTCCCTAAATTTGGGGCCACGGTTATTACCTGTACTTGGTTGTTGGTAATGTCGGGTACAGAACCCAGGTTTATAGTAGCCATGGACCAAATGCCCGTACCAACCAATGCCACTATAAATAAGCCAATAATAAATTTATTATTAATGGAATATGAAATGATTTTGTTAATCATAGAAATTTTAGATTTAATTCAGTTAAACTTTTCGGGATAATTTTACGATGGCGTAAAATCATACGAAATGGGATTTAACCCTAGAAATGGGTTAAATACGGATATAGCTATCCGAAATAAACTGAATTAAACTCTTGGGGGCTGTAAAAGGGAATATGTAGTTTCTTGGTCTATATTGTCGAAATGACCGAAGATTTCTGAAGAAACGAGTGGAGTTAAAGGTTCAAAACCTGAAGCACCAAAATCTATGGTGTGGACGTGACAGCAGTGACAAGTACAAAAAGGAGGGCATAGATCAAAAGCACTTTGATTATGGTCCGAATCCCCACTATGCGCCACTTCTGTCTGAAAATTATCCGCATATGTATTAATATCATC
>CAJQMW010000359.1 GCA_905479535.1 uncultured Maribacter sp.
TTTTCAGGATATCGGGTGGCGAAAATAATATCTAAAATGTACTTCTCAATTTTCTCATCCATATAAACTTCACGAACAGTCTTTTGGGCACTTAATATTTGTTTCAATGTAATTACAGGTTTCACCTCTTCATAGTTGCCCAAAAGATTTTGACGCATGATCAATTGCTCCTCATTCATTTTGGGGTAATCGATAACGGTTTTCAACATGAAACGGTCAATTTGAGCTTCAGGTAATGGGTATGTACCTTCTTGCTCAACTGGGTTTTGAGTTGCCATTACTAAGAAGGGTCTGTCGAGAATAAAAGTCTCGTCACCAATGGTAACCTGCTTTTCTTGCATGGCTTCAAGTAATGCCGATTGTACTTTTGCTGGTGCACGGTTAATCTCATCAGCTAAGACAAAATTGGCAAAAATAGGTCCTTTCTTAATAGAAAAATCATTGATCTTCATATTGTAGATCATTGTTCCAACAACATCTGCTGGTAACAAGTCAGGGGTAAATTGAATACGGCTGAATTCTCCTTTTACAGCTTTCGAAAGCGTGTTAATGGCTAATGTTTTAGCTAAACCAGGGACTCCTTCTAGTAGAATGTGCCCTTGTCCTAAAAGACCAATGAGTAACCGTTCAACCATATGTTTTTGGCCAACAATCACTTTGTTCATTTCTAACATCAATAGATCGATAAAAGCGCTTTCTTGTGCGATTTTCTCATTTACTGCGCTAATATCTACAGTAGTATTTTCTTCCATATTTCTTTAAAAATTTTGGTAAAAAGTCGGTTTATTTAATATTGGTTGTGCAAATTGAAAATTTATTCATTGAGTCGCTGTTAACGATTGGTTAAAAAAAGGGAAACCCCCCTATTTTTATGAAGGATTTAAGGGATTTCTTTTTAATTTCACTCGCTTATGAATGACACATCCAAGTATTCCAGAATTATTGCCGGTACCATGACGTGGGGCAATTGGGGCAAACAGCTTTCTACCAAAGAAATGGAGTCATTAATGAAACGCTGTTTGGAGCTAAATATAACCACTTTTGACCATGCCGATATTTATGGTGATTATACCAACGAGGAACAGTTTGGAAAGGCCTTTGGGAAAAGTGGTATTAAAAGGGAAGATATCCAATTGATTGGCAAATGTGGAATTCAATTCGATTCAAAAGCAAGAAGCAATAAAGTAAAGCATTACAATTACAACAAGGACTACATTGTTATGTCCGCAGAAAGGTCCTTGAAATTGCTTCAGACGGAATATCTAGACTTTTTGCTTTTACATAGACCTAGTCCTTTAATGCATCCTGATGAAATCTCTGAGGCAATCCATAAACTTAAAAAAGAGGGAAAAATCAGACAATTTGGGGTGTCCAATTTTACGCCCTCCCAAATAGCGCTAATAGAGACGGCAATTCCAGTTGAGGGTAATCAGGTGGAGTATTCACTAACGGCAAATAAAGTCATGTACGACGGGACTTTGGACGATTGCATAGCCAAACAACGCTTTGCCATGTCTTGGAGCCCTTTGGGATTATATTTTAGGGAAAAAACAGCACAAACAAGCCAAATTAAAGGGGTAATGGGGAATCTTGCCGATAAGTATGATGCCACGGAGGATCAGTTACTATTGGCGTGGGTATTGATGCATCCGGCAAAGGTATATCCCGTAGTAGGGACCACTTCGCCCAATCGTTTACAATTGGCCATAAAAGCGGAGCAGATCAGTATGGAATTAGAGGATTGGTTTATATTATTGGAAGCAAGTCGGGGACAGGAAGTTCCGTAAACTCCATACCCCAAAAGAAATATTAGTACACTTCATTTTTAAATATTTGTTAATATAAGTATAGCATGGAAATACATAAGAGTAAGAATTCTTCCCCTTTGGGGAAGCTAGATGGGGCTTGTGCATTTATTACCGGAGCTACTAGTGGCATTGGAAAAGCTACTGCGGAGCTTTTTGCCAAGCAACAAATTCGTTTGGTCCTTTGTGGTAGAAGACAGGGACGTTTGGAAGATTTAAAAAATGATTTGGGGGCGATTACCGATGTTCATATCCTGAATTTTGACGTTCGGGATAAAAGAGCCGTCCAACAAGCTATTAAAGGGCTTCCAAAGGAGTATTCGAAAATCGATATCCTTATAAACAACGCCGGAAACGCTCACGGTCTGGATACCATTCAAGAGGGTAGTTTGGAGGATTGGGATGCCATGTTGGACATTAACGTAAAAGGTTTGCTATACGTATCCAAAGCATTACTGCCTCAAATGATAGACCGAAAAGCAGGGCACATTATCAATATTGGTTCTACAGCGGGAAAAGAGGTTTATCCAAAAGGCAATGTCTATTGCGCCAGTAAACATGCTGTGGATGCAATCAATCAAGGAATGCGGATAGACTTGAACGGACTTGGAATACGGGTTGGAGCCGTGAACCCTGGATTGGTAGAAACGGAGTTCAGTAATGTGCGCTTTAAGGGTGATGAAAAAAGGGCAGAAACTGTCTACAAGGGATTTCAGGCTTTAAAACCCGAAGATATCGCAGATATTATTCATTTTGTGGTCACCAGACCCTACCATGTTAATATTGCAGATTTGGTCGTAATGCCTACGGCACAGGCCTCATCAACCCTAGTCAATAAGAGTTTATGAGTTTAGAGGTTTACGAGTTTACTAACAGGTATTTTTTTCTTGAGATTGTCACCCTGAGAATCCGCCTAAATGACCAAGTCGGGCGGGCAATCGAAGGGTCAGGGGTGTTTTTCAGAATGTTGAAAATGGCAATTCGCACGAAATGATCAATAAACGCCTTCTTGTCAAAAATTTACTCGCCCATAACGACGAAAACAGTTTTTATGATAAAAAGCGATTTATTGCCATTGGAGAACGGGAGGGCAAGGCCAAATTTTTGAAGCATGTTTGCGCTCTGGCCAATAGCAATCCAAAAAACAACTCCTTCATTGTTGTGGGAGTGGAGGACGAGGACAATAAGATTGTAGGCGTAGATTTCTTTGACGACAGTAAAATTCAGAATCTGGTGAATGCCTATTTGGACAACCCTCCTTTAATATCCTATGAAAATATACCCTTCCCGCATCTTCCGGAAGGGAAAGTCGTGGGCTTGGTGACGATAACGTCCAACGGAAAAGTTTGTGCGCTACGGAGGAATATTTGGAAGTATTACGGGGGTACCGTCTATTTTAGGGAAGGAAGTATAAGTTTGCCAAAAGCATATGGAGTAGAACTAAGGGATATTAATTCCAAAGTGGTGGCCACCATTGAGCAGCACGCCCGGAACAATATTGAATTAACCCTTGACGGCGTAATCGATTTTATCAATAATCGACACAAAGACCTTGAAAGTGATTACAAGGTTTTTAACGAGCAGTTTGTGGTTTGCTGGGCAGGGAAGAAAAAGGTGGTCAAAGGTGATACCTATTTTTATCGTGTTGATATCGAATTGATCAACGAACAGGTTAAACTGTTCTACTCCAA
>CAJQMW010000360.1 GCA_905479535.1 uncultured Maribacter sp.
GAACCCACCACGATAAATTCATCCAGGGCTACCCCTTCGATTAACTGAACGTCAACAGTGTTCCTTCCATTAACGGGCTCTTCCCTTGCTGCAAAACCGATATAGCTGAAGACCAATGTGGCCCCATCTGCAACATCAATAGTGTAATTACCGTCAAAATCGGTCGTGGTTCCGTTGGATGTTCCTTTCTCCACGATATTTACACCGGCCAACGCCAGTCCGGAATCGTCCGTAACCTTACCTGAAACCGTTCGCTGTAACGCCTCGATCAGGTTAACATCGGACAGGCCGTTCTGAACGGACCTTGCTTTCAATAGCTCGGCCTTCTCGGCCTTCTTTTTGTAAACAACGTAATACTTGTTGCCAAGGTATTCAAAATCGAAGCTTGTTTTACGCTCCAGTTTATTGATGATCTTATCCAAAACAGGATATTCATAATCTGCGGGGTCCAGACTGGTGGACCCGACAAGCTTTGGATTGTAAGTGAAAAACACTTCGTGTTTTGCACTTATCTCCGTCAAAAATTCGCTAAGGGTCACCTCTTTCTCCAAGGTTTCATATGCCTGTATCTGAATACTACTAAAAATCAGTAGTACCGCAAGCAGTGTTTTAATGAGTCTTTTTGTTTTCATAATAAAAGGTTTTAGTTAATTGTTCAAGTTCTCTTGTATTAGCAATGTATTATTTTTGTGGATGATCCTTGTGTTTGTAGCGCGTTCAATGGCGGTTATGCATATGTCCAGATTCTGGTTGGGCACACCGCCGGTGATGATGTAGCCTTCTAGTTTATCTGATTCGTATTTTACTTCTATGCCATAGGTATATTCCAGATTTTGCATTACTTCCCCCAGTGGAATTTCATTGAAAGTGTAGGTCCCGTCCTTCCAAAAAGCATACGGGGTGCTCACTGCAACTTTCTTGTGCACGGCCTTATCGTTATATTTTGAGAATGAAACGATTTCTCCGGGAACCATTTTTTTTACTTCTCCATTAATGAATTCCAAGTGAATTGAGCCTTCATCCAGTACAACTTTCGTTTTTTCTTTTCTTGTATTCACATGGAACCGGGTGCCTAGGACCTCTACCTTCAAATCGTCGGTATGGACCCAAAACTTGGCATTGGTGGAAGGAACGGGCTTAACCTTAAAGTATGCCTCACCTTTGAGGTGAATATCTCTTGACCGGTTCTTTTCGTACCTGATTTCTGAATTACCGTTTAAAACTACCGAGGTCCCATCGGGCAACTTCAAATCTATAATTTCTCCATATCCAGTTTTATGTACGGTGGTACTGAAGTTTTCAAATAAGCGAAAACCGGACCAGGAAATCAGGATAAGCACAATGGCCGCAGCTGCAAGAGGGATTTTATTTTTGCCGTTCTTTCCGCTTTTTTGGGGTTCAAATTCCCGCTTATCCTCTATATGGGCCAGTACTTTGGCCCATTCCCGACTGATTTTTTTCTCGTTTGGCAACTGTTCGGTGAAACGTATACCCGATACAATTGCTTTCGCATTTTCTATGACTTCAATATTTTGCGGATGATCCCCTATCCAGTTGTTCCAATATTCAAGGTCATTTTTGTTCTTGTTCTTGGCCCAGTTTATAAAGGAAGCATCATCTAATAGTTTCCCAAGTAATTTTTGCTCGTCAGTTCCCATGCATAAGGTATTCTATGGTAAAGAGGAAGAATTGAAGGTTATATACCCTAAATTTTAAAGAAATCTTCTAATGTTTTTTCAGAATATTTATAATCAGTTGATTCTCAGATTCCTTTCTTAATTTTTTCATTGCTTTTTGAAGCATATTCAAGACACTTTGATAGGTTATCTCCATGACTTCCGAGACTTCGGTAATATTCATTTCACAATAATATTTTAAATAGACAACTTCTTTTTCCCTGGGCGGGAGTCTATTTAATAACGTGTGCAACGTTTCCGTGCACAAGGATCGCACTTGTTGGGTCTCGGCTATTTCTTCTAATGAGAAGACCACCGGTAGTCCAAGAATAGGGGTGTCCCCTATCCTTGTCCTCGTGTTTCTTCCTTGAAGCTTCTTTAGCAATCTTCTTTTAAAGGAAATAAAAAGATATGACTTAACATTTTTCACGTCTCCTAGATCGGCCCTGTTCTCATATAGGTAAATGAAAAAATTCTGAAGACAGTCTTCCGTTAGTTCCGGGGCATGCGAAATTTTTATACCATAAGCATGTAGTGGGGGGTAGTATTTTTCAAAAAGTGTTCTAAATGCGTTAACATCTCCATTTTTAAAAAAATACCACAGATACTCTTCTGAGGCAATCTCCATATAAAGACTATGACAATTTTTGTAATATATGCATTAAATCTTAATAAAATCTAAATATTGTAAGAATACAGCTATATGCCTTTAACACTTAGAGGCAATAACGGTAATCCACTAGGACCTGTTAACATAAAGCCTAAAAGTGTATTTCTTCGTTTCTTTTTGGCCACCTAGCTCGCTAGGTTTACCAAAAACGGCTTCGAAATCCAAAAAAATCATCAAAAAATCCAAGATTTTCGTTTTATGTTAACAGGCCCTAATTTAAATTCTACCTTTTATTATTCCAGTAAAAACTATATTTGCACCTTAATTTTTAGGATTCATGAAAGCAGGTATCGTAGGATTGCCCAATGTGGGCAAATCCACACTATTTAATTGTTTGTCCAATGCAAAAGCGCAGAGCGCAAATTTTCCGTTCTGTACCATTGAGCCTAATATTGGCGTTGTTAACGTTCCGGATGCACGTCTCGAAAAACTGGAGGGGCTTGTACAACCTGAAAAGGTAGTGCCGGCAACGGTAGAGATAGTGGATATTGCAGGATTGGTCAAAGGTGCGAGCAAAGGAGAAGGCCTTGGAAACCAATTTTTGGGAAATATTAGGGAGACCGATGCGATACTGCACGTTTTGCGTTGTTTTGATAATGATAATATTGTTCATGTAGACGGGAGTGTTGATCCCATCAGGGATAAGGAAACCATTGATATGGAACTCCAATTAAAGGACTTGGAGACCGTTGAAAAAAAACTGGACAAGGTAAAAAGAGCTGCTAAAACCGGAAATAAAGAGGCGCAAAAGGAAGAAGCAGTTCTTATGGCAATAAAAACCGGCTTAGAGACGGGTACTTCTATACGGGCCATTGATATCTCGAAAGAGAATAGAGCGGAGTACGTAAAACCTTTACAGTTTATTACGGACAAACCTGTTATGTATGTGTGTAATGTAGATGAAGAGGCCGCGGTTAGTGGTAACTCTTACGTTACTAAAGTTAAGGAAGCGGTCGTTCATGAAAATGCAGAGGTCGTAGTGCTTGCGGTAGGTACGGAAGCGGATATTACAGAATTGGAAACTTATGAGGAGCGACAAATGTTTCTGGAGGATTTAGGTTTGGATGAGCCCGGCTCGGCTAGGTTGATTCGCGGGGCATACAGATTGTTGAATCTGGAAACATATTTTACAGCTGGGGTCAAGGAAGTCCGCGCTTGGACCATTCCTATCGGGGCAACCGCTCCACAGGCCGCAGGGGTCATACATACAGATTTTGAAAAAGGCTTTATCCGTGCCGAGGTAATAGCATACGACGATTATGTGAAATACGGTAGCGAGGCTAAGGTTAAGGAAGCAGGTAAAATGAGGGTAGAGGGGAAAGAGTACATTGTTAGGGATGGCGATGTCATGCATTTCCGGTTTAATGTTTAAGGCTCGTAAATCCTGAGTCGCTCCCGTACTATTCTTAATTCATTTTCTAACCGATTCATTTTTTCGATCATATGGTTTATGGCGTCAATCCCTTCCAAATTGATGCCCAATTCATTTTTTAAACGACTTATACGTTCAATTTCCACCAAATCATTGGGCCTTACATACTCTTGATTTTTGACCTCGGTCACCTCAATGAATCCAAATTCATGTAAGGAGTAAATAAATTCTATAGGTGTTTGCGTATGCTTACAATAGCGATTTATCAGTATATAGTTTTCCGTTTGCATAATTATCGTAGTTCTTTAAGTTGCTGAAAAAGCTCTTTCTCTTTTGCAGACAAATTTTGCGGCATGCTGATCTTATAGGTAATGTACAAATTCCCGTATTTACCTTTTTGTTTATAGATGGGCGTCCCTTTTCCTTTTAATTTTACTTTGGTGTCGTTTTGGGTCTCGGGCTTTACCTTCAATTTCACCTTTCCGGTAAGTGTCGCTACTTCAATTTCACCACCTAGTACGGCCTCGTATAAAGTTATGGGGTGGTTTACGTACAAATCATGGCCTACACGCTGAAAAGCGGTATTGTTTTTAATTTCAAAAGTGAGGTATAAATCGCCCTTGGGGCCACCATTTACCCCCTCACCGCCATATCCACTTATTTTGATGGTTTGACCGTCCTCAACACCGGCAGGAATGGTTATCCTGATTTTTTTGGTACCTAGGTCTAGCGTCTGTTTTTGATCTTCTAGAATATCCAGAATGTTCAGTTTCAGAGTAGCGTTCAAATCTTGACCTTTGAATTGGACCGATCTACGGCCACCACCGCTGAATCCTCCACCTCCGAACATGGACTCAAAAAAATCTGAGAAATCCCCGGTATTGTAGCTGCCGGACCCTCCATAACTTGTTCTGCCGCCTCTAGACGTACTGCGTTGGCTTCTTTTTGCTTGTTCAAACGCCTCCGCCTGCTCCCAGTCCTTACCATATTCATCGTATTTTTTGCGCTTTGCCGGGTCGCTCAAAACTTCGTTCGCTTCATTTGCCTCTTGAAATTTTCTTTGTGCTTCCTTATCATTAGGATTTAGGTCTGGATGTAGTTTCCTGGCCAATTTTCGATAGGCCTTTTTAATATCCGATTGACTGGCTTTGCGGTCCAATCCAAGGATTTTATAATAATCAACAAATTCCATAAGCTTATATAAATGAGATTAAATGTAAAGAAAGAAAGGATTAATTCCTATGATAAAAGGAACAGGTTTATATGTTCTAAAACATTTTAAATGGAAGGTATCACCTGTAATAATTGCAGCAAAAAAGGGATTAACTATCAACAAAAATGTTAAACTCATTGTTAATTACTTTAAGGTATAGGGGTTTTTTCTTTATTTGAGTCATACTATCTTTAGGCTCACTTTCAATAAATTTTGTTAAATGTCCCAAGACGCCCAATATACCGAAGATAATATTCGCTCGCTCGATTGGAAGGAACACATCCGATTACGCCCGGGCATGTACATCGGTAAATTAGGGGATGGTTCCTCTGCCGATGATGGTATCTATATCCTTTTAAAGGAAGTTATTGATAACTGTATCGATGAATTTGTAATGGGAGCGGGTAAGACCATTGAAATCGTTATTAAGGATAAAATGGTAAAGGTACGTGACTATGGTCGTGGCATTCCGCTGGGTAAGGTTGTGGATGTAGTCTCTAAAATGAATACGGGCGGTAAATATGATAGTCGCGCCTTCAAGAAATCTGTTGGTCTGAACGGAGTTGGTACCAAAGCGGTTAACGCACTCTCCAGTTTTTTTGAAGTACAGTCTTCTCGCGACAATCAAGTAAAAACGGCACAGTTTAGCTGTGGAAATTTAGATAATGAGGAAGGACCTGTT
>CAJQMW010000361.1 GCA_905479535.1 uncultured Maribacter sp.
ACCGCCATAAATAACTTCTATACCCGTGCATTCTAACGCATTAATATATCTTTCGTGCCTGGCTATACTCTGTGGTTTTTCTTCGGCAACATGATATCTTAAAGCGGTGAAATAATAAATTCCATTAAATACATGTTTTTCTTCGGATAAATTCTGGAAATCAGGGTCAGTAAAGTAAGTCCTTAGCAGCGTTTTGACATCTAGCCATTTAGCTTTAATCTTGTGAATTTTATAGAGGTCTTCAATGGAGTGATAAAGATTAAAACCATCTATGAGAAAGGATACCTTCATTTATAGCAAAAAAAAACCCTCTAAACCGCAATCGAGAGGGGACTAATAACATCTCTGCTATTAGTGGAGTTGGGTCAAATATATATAATATTATAAACATGAACTAAATATTAACAAAAGAGTAAGAAAAAAATTACAGCGTAAAATTCAAAGAAAATAAAACTTCCTACAGGTAATTTGAGGTTGATTCGAGTAAATAATGCCCTTGCCGGAAGAAAAGGACTGAGTAAGCATCTTTCATATTCTAGTAGTAGTGGTTCGTAATGAAGCCGATGAATATTATCCAAAGGATGAGTGCAAGGAATATCAATTTCTCAGTTCTTGAATCTTCTTGCATTACTCAGACCAGATTAGTTTACCATTGTCATCCCTTTTCGCTACCGCCACTATGCAGCACGTGCAGCTTTTTAATGAACATTCATCATTTGCCAAAGGTAAGATTTCGGAGTATTCTTCAAAGTCAACATAGTCCGTATCATGTTTCATAGAGTGGGCGCAATTTTTATTTCCTATAATTGAAAAACCCCATATGATTTTATCGTTTCTGTTGCCATATTCATTTTTGAAAGCATCCAATTGTTGTTTTAATGACAATCTTTGATATAGTTTTCCGTCCTTTCCCTCGTATTGGGCAATGAATTGACCCATCAACCAATGAGTATACGAATCTCCCCCATTGAGTATAATTCTTTGGAACAACGACCACATATAGTCACGTACGGATGCCTCTGGTTGCTTGTCCATATATTCTACGTGTTCCTTTTGAATTTCCAACTCGTCCATACCAAGATTACTTTTGATATAACCACCGTAATTATTAATTAAGGTTCTAATCGTGAATGCAGGAAGTTTATCGCCCATTACCTGAAAGGTGTAAAAAATTAAAATGCTTCACAAATAAAGCTAATTTCTAAGGTACTAGGTTTTTTTATTTAGGCAGTTATTAACCGTGGAAGCCATCGTAAAAACATATATTAGTTGTATACAAAAAAATAAATCCCTCTAAATCAACGACTTAGAAGGATTTTGTGGTCCCACCTGGGCTCGAACCAGGGACCCCCTGATTATGAGTCAGGTGCTCTAACCAGCTGAGCTATAGGACCCGCAAATTACGGATGCAATATTACTATTTATTTTTAATCGGTACAAGGTTTTATGATGCCATTTCAACTTACTATAATTACGCTTCTTGTGAGTTTCTTAAACCTCTAAGCCTTTTCCCAGCCACAGGGTGAGCGTAGGTGCAATCTCAAGTTATTTGATTTCCTGACATAGCTCAACGAGTACTCCGTTGGCCGTCTTAGGATGTACAAACGCCACCCATTTATTGTCCGCCCCGCGTTTGGGTGTCTCGTTCAACACTGTAAAACCTTCGTCTTTGAGTCGAGAGATTTCCGCCACAATATCGTCTACCTCAAAGGCCACATGATGTATCCCTTCCCCCTTTTTCTCCAAAAATTTGGCAATGGGACTATTGTTGTCCAAGGCCTCCAAAAGCTCTATTTTATTAGGGCCGTTTTTAAAGAACGACGTCCTGACCCCTTCGGAAGCTACTTCTTCCTGTTTGTAGGGTGCTGCGCCCAACAGCTTCTCGAACAAAAGATTGGACGTTTCCATGTTTTTAACGGCAATTCCCAAATGTTCTATTTTCTTCACACCGAATATGTTTCTATCACTACCGAAGATACAGTATTACTGCGTATTTTTGTGGTATGGAAACGCAACGACAACGAAAAATAGGTGGGGTAATTCAGAAGGATATTGTAGATATCCTTCAAAAAGCGGCTTTGCAAGGTGGTCTTAGGGGCACGCTGATTTCCGTTTCCAAGGTTTCCGTTACCACAGATTTGTCCATCGCCAAAGTTTATGTCAGTATCTTCCCTACCGATAAAGCAAAGGAATTGATGGACGGCATAAAATCCAACCAGCCCTTGATCAAACATGAATTGGCACAACGTACCCGCAACCAATTACGTAGGGTTCCGGAATTGCTGTTCTTCTTGGACGATTCCTTGGACTATATCGAAAAAATAGAAAGCTCTCTGAAAGACAAAGAAAACCCTATAGAAAACAGGGATTTGCTGCCCAAACGTAAAAAGTCCTAACGCTTGAATTTTCCGCTATACATTGCCAAAAGGTATGTCCGTTCTAAAAGCAGCCAGAACGCGGTAAACATCATTAATTTCATCACATTTTTGGTCATCGTCATCGGTTCGGCGGCCTTGTTCATCGTGCTTTCGGGTTTCGCGGGTTTAAAAACCTTTAGCCTTTCTTTTACCAATTCCTTCGACCCGGAACTAAAAGCACTTCCCGCTACGGGAAAATTCTTTGAAATAACTCCCGAACAAGAAAAACAACTCAACGAAGTTGACGGCTTGGCTTATTATTCCAAGGAAATAGAGGAAAAGGTCTATCTGGAACACCGTGGGAAAAACCATATCGCCTACATCAAAGGAATCGACTCCAATTATGTAAAGGCCATAAAAGTAGACAGCATCCTGTATTTGGGAGAATGGACCATTAACGAGCAACAGGTAGTCTCTGGAATAGGGATTGCGAATATTCTTGGGGTTACCATCAATCAGTTTCGGAGTCCGTTACAAATCTATGCGGTAAAACCGGGAACGGGTTCTATTTCGCAACAAGTAGGTGCGCGCTCACTGTACAATCAACTGCCCATGGTCATCGGTGGAGTGTATGCCGTGGAGGCCGATTTGGACAACAAATATGTTTTTGCGGATTTACCCTTGGTACAGGTTTTACTCGAAAAAAATGATTCGCAGATTTCCGGTATCAATTTTAAACTGAACGAGGGTGCCAATGCCGAAAACACCCGGCAAACCATAAAGGCCGTTTTAGGGGAATCCATCATTCTTAAAAACAGGGAAGAACTGAACAGCACACTCTATAAGATGTTGAATACCGAGAATTTGGCTACCTACCTCATCTTTACCCTAGTACTAATTATTGCTCTTTTTAACGTGGTCGGGGCCATTATCATGATGATCTTGGACAAGCAGCAAAACTCCAAAACACTGTACAGTTTTGGCACCACTATCAAAGAACTACGCTCCATCTATTTTGTGCAGGGTATTCTGGTCACCAGTCTTGGTGGAATCATAGGGGTTTTACTGGGCTCACTTTTGATATGGTCACAAGTCGCTTTTGGATGGCTGCGGATCACCCCATCATTGGCATATCCGGTGGAGTTTAAAATCATGAACGTCTTTCTAGTATTGGCCACCATTGTGGTTTTGGGGATTATCGCCTCAAAGATTGCCAGTAGTAGAATCAATAAGAAACTGATTTCCCTAAGCTAGACTAAACTCATAGTCCCCAAACTTTTCCAATACTTCGTCAAAAACAGCAAAAACACTGGCGGAATCGTCACTAGTGACCATTTTCATCCGATACTCCTTAAAATGGGGGATGCCCTTGAAGTAATTGGTATAGTGCCTGCGAGTTTCGAACACGCCCAAAATTTCCCCTTTCCAGTCGATGGCCATTTGCAAATGGCGGCGAGCGGCCTCGACCCGTTCCTGCATGGTGGGTGGTTCTAGATGGGTACCCGTTTCAAAAAAGTGTTTTACTTCCCTAAAGAACCAAGGATAGCCAATACTGGCACGACCGATCATTGCACCGTCCAAACCATATTCGTCTCTCATTTTCATCGCGGCCTCGGGCGATTCTACATCTCCGTTACCAAAAACCGGAATATGCATTCTGGGGTTGTTCTTTACTTCTGCAATAGGTTCCCAATTGGCATTTCCCTTGTACATCTGTGCCCTGGTCCTACCATGAATAGCTATGGCCTTGCACCCTACGTCTTGCAGCCGCTCCGCCACCTCAACGATTTTAATGGAATGCTCGTCCCATCCTAGTCGAGTCTTCACCGTAATGGGCAATTTGGTATGTTTAACCATGGCTTCCGTAAGGGAAACCATTAAATCGATGTCTTTTAAAATTCCGGCACCCGCACCTTTTGAGACCACTTTCTTAACGGGACAACCAAAATTAATATCGATGATATCCGGATTGGATTTTTCTACGATTTCTACGGATTGCAACATAGAGTCCAGATTGGCACCAAAAATCTGAATCCCCACTGGACGCTCCTTTTCATAGATGTCCAGCTTCATGACACTCTTGGCCGCGTCCCTTATCAAGCCTTCCGAAGAAATGAACTCGGTATATACCACATCCGCACCTTGTTCCTTGCACAGCGCACGAAAGGGTGGGTCGCTTACATCTTCCATAGGGGCGAGAAGTAAGGGGAATTCCGGTAATTGTATGTCTCCTATTTTGGGCACGGGGCTTTCTATTCTTGGATTGCAAAGTTAAGAAAAATGTGCCATGTCACATTGAGCGCGGTCGAAATGCCTAGGAACAAGTAAGGTCTTCGACAAAGTTTATGCTGGGCGAAGGCAAAGCACTCGAACTGACATTTTAAGAAGAATATAATGGGCAGGTATTTAATAATAAACACTTTTTTGT
>CAJQMW010000362.1 GCA_905479535.1 uncultured Maribacter sp.
ACTAAAGGTTTGGTGGTGAAATGCTCCCACATAAAATAATCGGCTCTTTTATCCGTAAGGCCTGCAACGGCACCCTCCAAATTATTGATGATTTCGAACTTCAACGCTGCCGGGTCCCAACCTTGATTTTCCGCATTTACAAAAGCCATTAGGTGACTACCGCTACCATAACGGCTTATCGCCGCTTTTGTACCCTGTAAATCACGTATGGTTTTAAAATTGCTATCCGCAGCGACATGAATTCCCCATAATAGGGGAGTGGCTATATATTCTTGGATGATTTTTGACGGGTTCCCCTCCGTAATACTCTTTACGATACCTTCGGTAAGGATTATGGCGAGATCCGTTTCTTCCTCTGTCAACATCTGGCACATTTTACCGGTCCCTTCGGTAATATCCGTCCATTGTAAATCGATTCCCCTTTCCGCAAAAGCACCTTCTTCCAGAGCAAGGTGCCATGGTAGGTTAAAATGTTCCGGAACCCCCATTATCCTAACTTTTTTCATCAATCTTAGCTTTTAGATACTCATAAATAGCATATTGTGATCGTATGGCAGGTTCATTTTCTGATGTCTTTACACGTTTATTCGTGTTCGCGTCATCCAAAACCCTTGCCTTTGCAGTATCGTTTAACTGCAGGTTCAATATTTCCTTTAGCTCGGTAAACACTTTATCATCCAAAATGGGAGTCAGCACTTCAATGCGCCTATCCAAATTACGTGTCATCCAGTCCGCCGAACCCATATACATTTTCTCCTTCCCGCCATTTTCAAACAGGTAAATGCGACCGTGCTCAAGAAAACGGTCCACAATACTGGTGATAAAGGGGTAAACCAATTCTTTTTCCTTGCCCAAGGAATCGTAAAGAAAGCAACAGAAACCACGGACCAGAAGCCTTACCTCCACACCCGCTTCACACGCCCTGTACAATGCGGAAATCATTTCTTTGTCCTCTAGACTGTTCATTTTCGCCGTAATACATGCTTTCTCCCCTCTTTTTGTAGCATCTATCTCATTTTGAATCAAGTTCATGAAAGTCATTCTGGTGGTAAAGGGGGAAACCATGAGTTTCTTAAGCTTGGGAATGATCAACTTGCGTTCCAGTACCTCAAAAACTTGTTTTAGATCATTGGTGATTTTTTCATGGACCGTAAACAATCCGTGGTCACAATAAATCCGAGCGGTTTTCGCGTTAAAATTCCCTGTACCTATGTAGGCGTAACTACATGTCTCGTCGCCCTCTTTACGGTCGATCATCAATATTTTGGAATGTACCTTTATGTTGGGAACGCTAAAAATTACTTTGGCACCCTTCTCTTCAAAAATCCGACCCCATTTGATGTTGTTCTTCTCATCGAAACGCGCCTGAGCTTCTACAAATAAGGTTACTTTCTTCCCGTTTTCCAAGGCTTTGAGCAGCGCATCGGACAACACAGAGGTTTTCGCCATGCGATAAATCGTCATGCGGATCTGTGTTACCTCAGGATCCAGCGCAGCGCTTTTGATGAAGTTCTCGACCACGGCAAAATCCTGATAAGGAAAATGTATCAGCTGATCTTTAGCTTTAATCGCTCTGAAAATATCATTCGTAAACGCTAGTACCGGATGTTTTAATGGGGGTTTGTCCTCGTATTGTAAGTTTTATGTTCCCTCGGGCCTTGGAAAATCAAAGAAGTCCGACGAATTATGATAAACTCCTCCTTTTAAGAGATCTAGTTCCGCCAAATGGAGCAAATCTTTCAACCGATTCCGTAGCCAATCTGGCATATTAGCATCATAGAGGAGACGGGTAGGCTGGCCTGACTTCCGCTTGTCCAAAGAGGCATATATTTTTTCTACTAAGGCATTATCGGTATAGTCATCTTCCAAGTAAAGCTCGGCATCCCTGGACATTTTTATGGCATAGCATCCGGTTGCAGGTTTATCCGGGAATAACTGTTTTATATGGAGTTTAAGGATATCGTCCAGATAAACATATTGATGCCCAGCACCTGGAATTTCATGAAAGCGGGCTATTTCGTTCGAGGGTATTAGCAATAGACTAAAACTTTGGTCAGGATGGGCTACAGTGAGGTACAGTTGGCCGTCCTTTAGCCGAGAAACCGTTTTATCATCTATAATTCCGCAATATTGTAGTATCTCTCTTTGGAACAAGTCATCTAGGTAGTCCCGCTGTTGTTGGTTCAGTCGGTCGATTTTTCTGATATGTATGTCGTGTTTTTCCAATGCGGAAACCGTTTCTTGTATTACGCTACCAAAATGCTCTTGTTGATCGGCGACGATGTGCAAAACCGTTTTAAGTGTCTTGCTTGCCTTGGACATCAACTTTTTTCTCAGCTTTTTCTTGATGTTCTTAATTTGGCGCAGTTGCGAAACACGCACCCTAAAGAACTCGTCCAAGTTTGATGAAAAAATAGCGAGGAACTTTAACCTTTCCAGTAAGGGAGTGGACTCATCTTCGGCCTCCAGAAGCACCCTCTCGTTAAAATAGAGCCAATTGATGTCCCGATGTTTGAAAACATTCTTTTTCATGGAAGAATTTCATCAAAAATAGTTATTCTTAAAGGAAGATACAGCAACAAATCGTTAAGCAAGGTAGGTTTACTTAAAGCCAGATTTTCAAAGGAGTTAAGAACGTTTGGTTAGCCGCTCTAAAGTGAATTTAATGAGGTCGGTTATCGATTTTGAAGGGTTTTTTGAAAACTCCCCGGTCGCCCTGTTGGCCAAGATGCAATTTAGGGAGACCGCTTCATGACCCAGCAATTTGGAAAGGGCATATATTCCGGATGTTTCCATTTCCAGGTTGGTAATCTGCCTATTTTCATGACTAAAACCTGATATTTTCTGAATGAAACCTCCATCGCCGGGGGCAAGTCTCAGCTGTCTTCCCTGTGGTCCGTAAAACCCCGTACATGTTGCGGTAAACCCTAATCGTATACGATTATCGATAAAGTAAGGGCCTAAATTTTTGGAGAATTCCGTGATATAAGGACGTGCTTTATCACTGGACCACTTCGTTTGTTCCATAAAGGCATCTTCCATTTCGGAATGGAGGCCATTCTCGTTTTTATAAAAGTGTAAAAGTCCATCAAACCCGATGGCATATTGACTCATGAGAAAGGAATCGATTGGAATATCCGGCTGAATGGCCCCGGAGGTGCCAATACGCACAATTCGAAATCGTATACGATTTTTGTTTATGGTTCTGGTCTTAAAATCGATGTTGACAAGGGCGTCCAGCTCGTTCAGAACGATATCAATATTGTCCGTTCCGATACCGGTGGATATCACACTCAAACGTTTACCATTTAGGATACCCGTATGCGTCAAAAACTCTCTTTTTCCTTTCTTTATTTCTATGGAATCGAAATGCTTGGACACTTCGAGAACCCGTTCCGGGTCACCCACAGTGATTATGGTGTCCGCTATATCGGCTGGAATAAGGTTGAGGTGGTAAATACTGCCATCAGTATTCAGAATAAGCTCAGAGGGGCTTAATTGCATGCTATAACTTAAGAATACGGTTGGATTCCGTGTTGTAGAGGAAATTGTATTTTAAGGAGCCGCCTAAGTACACGTCGTTATCACGGATATAGGAGTAGTAATTTGTTTTTCCCTCTAATATTTCTTTTCCCTTTTTAGAAAGGCGTACAGGATTAAAATTGGTGAATAGCGGTTTAAGCCTGCCCAAAGCACGTTCGTACTGCGAATCTCCAAAACCAAGATTACCTTGATTTTGTAGTATGGTACCTAGAAAATCTGTCTTAGACCTCGGCTTTTTAACCAGACCAAGTTTGAGGATGTTGTTTTCCATCTCATTTAATCCGTTAGCTATGCTGGGAAACCTCTTTAAATGGGATTTTATGGCGTCGCCCAGGTAATCGAACTGAAAATCCTCATAGTCGGAAAGGTTTTCCAGACGTATTGGATTGTTGCTGCAATACAATTGCCATACGTAATCCGCATATTCTATATCATCTTGGGAAAGTACTTTTTTATTTCTGTAAAGCGAGAGCAATTGCTCGTCCGTTAGCTCGTTTAAGCTGTAGAGTTTATCACTTTCGTCCTCTTTTCCACTACAGACCAAAGAAATTTCGGCATATTTCCTATTCGCCAACAGCCAACTAATGACGGCGAGCATATTTATTTGACAAAAAAGGTCGTACTCGAACCAAAGTACAATCTGGTCCTGCTGTTTATGGTTGCAAAGCGATCTATATTCTTTTAAAGTCTTCTCTATAAACCAAGATTTAGAAATTTTGTAGTTCTTGTGAAGAAATTCATAGCGTGTCTTCCAGAAGGACTCACTCCCAACATTTGTTAGGGTTTCGCCCTCACAGAGCATTTCACGCCAAGTAATGACGTCCCCTTGTAAATTTAAATCGTTAAGACGTTTCGTGAAACTATCTCCATTGGTAATATGTAGAAGGGAACTCATTTCCAGCAAGGTTTAGGTTCTGACTTATAAAAGTAACATTAAAAGTAAAAAAACAAAATAATTTAACAGAAATCCACGCAACCCATGCAGTGGGTTCGCTTTTAACCTAATGATTAACCACCGACCCTTTTAACATTAAAGCCCTTGGCTTTCAAAATTTCCATGATTTTATCCCGATAATCGCCTTGAATAATAATCTTATCATCCTTAAAACTGCCACCCACGCTCAGTCTTGTCTTTAATTCCTTGGCAAGTTTTTTAAAATCGGTATCCGCACCGGTGTAACCCTCTAAGATGGTAATGGGCTTTCCCTTTCGTTTTTCGTATTTACAGATAATAGGGTCATCTTGGAGCCAAATCCCCTGTTTGTGTTCTTTTACAGAAGTATCCTCTTCCGGTTCGTGGTCCGGGAATAGGTTCTTGAGTTGGTCTTTGAGATCCATTGTCTATTTCTTAATCAATCCAAGATCAATAAGTCTTTCGTGTAAAAACTCTCCAGCCGTAATATCCTGAAATTGTTTCGGATGTTCTTCATCGATACAGTTTTCCAAACAGTTCAAGGGCATTTCGCTAATGGGGTGCATAAAGAACGGCACGGAATACCTGGAGGTTCCCCATAATTCCTTAGGCGGATTCACAACTTGATGTATGGTGGACTTCAATTTGTTGTTGGATAGTCGGGACAGCATATCGCCAACATTGATCATAAGCTGATCGGGTCTGGCAATGGCATCTACCCATTCCCCTTTATGGTTTTTGACCTGAAGCCCTTTTCCATGGGCTCCCATGAGTAGCGTAATTAAATTGATGTCTCCGTGGGCCGCAGCTCGCACGGCGTTTTTGGGCTCAGAGGTAATGGGTGGATAATGGATGGGACGTAGAATTGAGTTTCCGTTGGTGATAAATTCATCAAAATAGGTTTCCTCCAATTTCAAATGAAGCGCCAAGGCTCGCAAAACGTACCGAGCCGTTTTTTCCAGCATCTTAAAGGTCTCTTTTCCGACTTCATTGAATTTTGGAAGCTCCTTAACGATAACGTTATCCGGGTATTCCGCTTCTAGCTTCGGATTATCGGTTACATACTGCCCAAAATGCCAAAATTCCTTTAAATCGCCTTCTTTCCGGCCTTTTGCGTGTTCCTTTCCAAAGGAAGTGTACCCACGCTGTCCACCAATTCCTTCAATCTCGTAACCATTCTTGACGTCCTGTGGTAAATCGAAAAACTTTTTTATTTCATCATATAGATTCTCCACCAATTCTTCTGAAAGAAAGTGACCGCCTAAGGCGACAAAACCAATATCCTCAAAGGCTTGACCGATTTCATCGATAAACTTTTGTTTTCTTTTCGGGTCTCCCGATATAAAGTCGGACAGGTCCACGCTAGGTACCAAACTCATGCTGCTTTTTTAATTATTTCTGTAAAATTACGAAATATTGCGTAGTTGATGGGGTCTAATGTTATTATTGCTGCGATGCTTTTTTGTTACATTTACGTCGGCTTACGAAACAAGCTTTTTATACCTATGGATTATAGTAAATTTCAAATAGCGGACGATATAAAGATAAAGCTTTATAGGGCTATGCTAAAGCCGAGGATGATCGAGGAAAAAATGTTGATTCTGCTACGGCAAGGCAAGATTTCCAAATGGTTTAGCGGTATTGGCCAGGAAGCCATTTCAGTAGGGGTAACCTCTGCCTTGGAATCGGATGAGTACATATTACCAATGCACCGTAATTTAGGGGTTTTTACAACACGGGGTATTCCGCTGAGCCGTCTCTTCGCACAATGGCAGGGAAAGGAAAGCGGGTTCACAAAAGGTAGGGACAGAAGTTTTCATTTTGGAACCCAGGAATTTCGGATAATTGGGATGATTTCGCATTTAGGTCCCCAGCTTGGGGTCGCGGATGGTATAGCATTAGCCCACAGGCTTAGGGAAGAACAAAAAGTTACTGCCGTTTTTACCGGAGAAGGAGCAACTAGCGAAGGGGACTTCCATGAAGCCCTAAACGTTGCTGCGGTTTGGGATTTACCTGTTCTCTTCTGTATAGAGAATAATGGCTATGGACTTTCCACTCCTACCGATGAACAGTTCAAATGCAAGGACTTAGCGGATAAAGGCATTGGCTACGGCATGGAGTCCCATATTATCGATGGGAACAACGTCCTTGAGGTTTATGCTAAAGTCAATGCGTTGGCTTTGGACATACGTAAGAATCCCAGACCTGTTCTACTGGAATTTAAAACCTTTCGAATGCGAGGTCATGAAGAAGCCAGTGGGACGAAATATGTTCCGCAAGAGTTAATGGACACATGGGCAGAAAAAGATCCACTGGATAATTTTGTTACGTATTTGCGAGAAACCGGCTTATTATCGGCAAAGGCGGAACAGGCCTATCGGAATGATATTACGCAGGAAATAGAGACAAACTTACAAAAGGCCTTCAATGAACCGCCTATAGACATTAATGAAACTAAAGAATTAAGTGAAGTATATTCAAATTATGATTATCAAGAAGTTACACCTGTAGATAATAAAAAAAATATTCGGCTTGTCGATGCGATTTCGGATGGACTGCGGGGTGCCATGGAAAAGCACAAAAACCTAGTCCTTATGGGTCAGGATGTAGCCGAGTACGGTGGGGTCTTTAAGATTACGGACGGTTTCGTCGAAGCTTTCGGAAAAGATAGGGTGCGGAATACACCCATTTGTCAATCGGCCATAGTATCGGCCGCTATGGGACTTTCCATCAACGGAATGAAGGCCGTAATGGAGATGCAGTTTGCGGATTTTGCCAGTACTGGTTTC
>CAJQMW010000363.1 GCA_905479535.1 uncultured Maribacter sp.
CGAACAACACGAAGCAATGTTCAATTTTGAATTGAACGAGGTTAGGGAAAAAGTATCGGATGATACCAAGACCGAGTTCCACGTAGATTATTCCTTTCAGAAACCATCAACGGATACCATTGCAGTAGATATGAAAAACGAACCCTTTCGTAATGCGGACGGGTCCTTGTTATTTCGTCCCGGAGGCCATGGAGCTTTAATAGAGAATTTGAACGAACAGGATGCCGATATCATTTTTATAAAGAACATTGACAATGTCGCCGTTACCAAAGATGCGGATGCCGTGGCAGAGAGTAAAAAAGTATTGGGAGGCGTATTACTTCAAGTTCAGGAAAAAGCATTCGCCTATGCCAAAATTTTAGACGGAGATTCAAATGCGGATATAAACCTAAATGAAATAGAAGCTTTCTTAAAGGAACGATTGAACGTTAGATTCAATCCGAACTATGAACAATCTTCAGAAGAGGCAAAAATTAAAATTCTGAAGGATAGATTGTATAGGCCCATCCGTATCTGTGGCATGGTAAAAAACGAGGGGGAACCTGGTGGTGGTCCGTTTTGGATTATAAACAGTGAAGGAAACGTTTCCTTACAGATCATAGAGTCCGCTCAAATAGATATGGACAATGCACAACAGGTAGATATCTTACAGAATTCCACCCATTTTAATCCGGTCGATTTGGTCTGTGGCGTACGAAATTATAAAGGGGAGAAGTATGATTTGATGGATTTCGTTGATAAGAAACAAGGGTTCATAACCGGAAAAACGAAAGAAGGAAGGGACTTGAAGGCTCTGGAACTTCCCGGACTATGGAACGGTGCCATGGCCTACTGGAATACGATTTTTGTAGAAGTACCTCTAGTGACCTTCAATCCCGTAAAAACGGTTAATGATTTATTGAAACCTTCTCATCAAGCATAATAGACTTCGTCCGTTTAACTTAAAAAGTGTGTAAGAAATACACACTTTTTTCATTATGGACGCATAATTATACAGGTATTAAAAGCATCAATACGAATATAAGTGTTTGATAATAAGTTTTTTACGCATTTGTCTTCTCTGTTGGCATCATTTTCCCATTGCACTTATAAGAATGTTTAACTAAAATGCATCAAAATGAGAAAAATAGTTTTTGCAACAGCATTGGCCATAGGGAGTATGAGTTTAGGAATGGCGGCCACGCCAATTTTCCATGATGGAATTATGGAAGAGGTGTTTTTTCAAGATTACAAAGAGATTGCTACGGCGGATGTTCCCGCTGCAATTTTGACCGCTTTAGAAGCGGACTTTCCAGGGGCAACCTTGAACAAGGCTTACGTGAATGAAGAGGATCACTATAAATTGGAGGTTTCTGCAGAAGACGGAACCACCATGGAGTTATATGCGGATGCCGAAGGTAATTGGCTTGAGATGTAAATGTTCTCTATAATTAGTTTGTTAGTTTAGAAAAAGCTGCCGAAGCAGCTTTTTTGTTGCGTTAAAAATTCTAAAAAAAGTCGAAGAGAACATCCATAGCTCGGTGAGTTTCGTAAATAAAACAATAAAGATTAAAATTAATAGGATGAAGTATATGATTATGGCCTTTTTGGCAATAGGAATGGTTTATAATGCAACTGCAATGAATATTTCGGACACGAGCAGTATTCATGATGCAATTACCATTTCGGACGATTACGAAAAAATTGAATCTAGCGAGCTTACCCCTGCCGTTGTAGAGGAATTGCTGAAACAATATCCTACCTCTAAATTGGGTGCTGCCTATAGAAACTCCAAAGGAGAGTTCAAACTTATTATGGTTCTAAAAAGCGGTACCCGAAGAACGGTTTACATCGACCCTTACGGTAACTGGATAAATAAGAAATAATTTTAAAGAAAAATCGGTTCAAAAAGCTGCTTCTGCAGCTTTTTTTATACCAGTCTTTTAGATATTAAAGCCTAGCTACTTCATTGTAGATTTTGGTCTCATTTTATAATCGAATTAAGTCGTGTATTTTTTACACAGTTTAGGTCGTTCGCATACATAATTACCCAATCCGAAAAAAAGTATATTTCTTTAAAACATTGATATATAGATTATTACATTTATTTTTTGTTTTGGCACTGTTTTTCCTTTATACAATTGAATTTGAAAACGAAACAATAATTTAAAAACAGAAAAAAATGAAAAACTTATTTTTATTAGGAGCGTTAGCCATAGGAAGTTTATCGGTAACGGCTCAAGAGGCAGATGTGGCTCAGGTAGATGCAACGGAAGTAATCGTTGCAATGGACGAATTTACCGAAATAGCATTATCGGAACTACCCACAGCAGTGTCAGATGCTGTAGCCAATAACTATCCAACGGCTACTATAAACAAAGCCTACGTAAACGAAGAGAAGCAGTATAAACTGGAAGTTTCTTTAGAAGATGGTACTTCTGGCACCTTGTATGCAGATGAGAACGGTAATTGGTTAGATCTGTAATGTAACTTGTTTGTATCAAGTTGGTTTGGTCAGAAGGAGGTAGCATATTGTTACCTCCTTCTTTAATAAAATTTCATTATAATTTTTTTTTAAAAGAACCTATCTCTGTTTGTAGCTTGATAATAATTTTTTGACATTATCTTTCTTTAAGAGATTCTTTCGTATTCCTCCTCTAATGTTATTCACGTCAAACTCTATTATAAATGCATTCTTATCAATATCGTCGATTAAATTATACGTACGTCTAATATCGATTCTGTTGATTACGGTATGAACTATCTCACTTTCATTCATGATTCCTCGTTTTCCAAAACCTTTAGAACCCTTATATAATGTTGTTCCTGTGTTAATTACTTCAATCAACTTTTCCTCAATTGCTTCCCATTTGTCCGACACAATCATTAAGCCCACATAATCCTCAAAACCAGCAATGGTCAAATCAATAATTTTTGCAGTTACAAGAAACGTCAATGCACTGTACATTGCAGTTTCAAAGGAAATTGTTATTGCAGTTATGCTAAAAAGAATTAGATTAAAGCCAAGTACTACCTTACCTATACTAAAACCAAAATACTTGTTGGCAAAGATTCCCAATACTTCTGAACCATCTAATACCGCACCGTTTTTAATGGCTAAACCGATACCTGTACCTAAAAAAAGACCTCCGAAAATAGAGATTAATAGTTTGTCCTCCGTAACGGAACTAAAATTTTCAAAATGGACCATAATAGCCAGTGACAGAATTGCTAAAATAGATTTGAGAGTAATCCGTTTTGACAGCGTACGCCATGAAATGATTAAAAACGGTATGCTTATCATTATAAGTACAATTGAAATATTAAAGCCATAAAGTTCGGCCAACAGAATTGCTATACCGGTTACTCCTCCATCCAGAAAACCATTTGGAATTAAAAAAACTTTGAGTCCAAGGCTTGCTAAAAGAACACCTAGGGTTATTTGTAAAAATTCGTAAAATTGTTTTTTCATAATAAAGTATAGATAAGATTTATTCTTCAAATGTTATGATTTCACCATGACCTATGGCCTTCTCCACTTGCGCAAAAAGTTTGTCGTATTTTTTGAGGAACAACTTATCATCATTAAGTACTAGAACGGCAATCCGTTGTCCATTTATCATTTTTATTATACTTCTTACGGTTACACTTAAGCCTTGAATTTTTGTCAAATTTTCCGACTCTTCCATAGATATCTGTTGAGGAATTATTGTATGAATGAAGTTATAGTATAAACCAGAGGGTGGGCCAATCCTATATTGATTTCCTGGTAGCAGCTTTTTTAATGGTAAATCAGAATTTTCGTTTGTGATTTGCTTGAGCATTTCGTCTCCAGGATGTAACGCGGTTCTTTTCTTTTTCATACGGTTAATCTTTTATTATTAAAATTCAAATATAATAGTATTACTATTGAATATTAAAAGTTTAACTATTATTTATGAATAGTAATAGTGTTAATTTTGAAACACTGACATATTTTTGTCTGGAATTTTAAATTTTATAATTATGAAGGCTATTTTCAACCTTACTTTTCACGACTGCATTATCCGTACCTGAAATGAGTTTCGCGCAAGAATCTTCGGAGGGCACTATTTTGATAGAACGCAGCAAAATATTAGTGGAAAACGTTTTAAGCAAGGAGGAACAAGACGCTTTAACACCTCTTGATGTATACAACAGTCTAGCAGCTGGGAATGAACGGTTCGTGAGCAGCGATTTGACCGCTCGCGACCATTCGATGCAAATTAGGGAAAGTGCGGAATCGCAATTCCCCAAAGCGATTGTACTTTCCTGTGTAGATAGTAGAGTGCCCGTAGAGGATGTCTTTGACAAGGGGATTGGAGACATTTTTGTTGTGCGGGTTGCCGGCAACTTTATAAATGATGATATACTGGGTAGTATGGAGTTTGCTACTAAAGTGGCGGGTGCAAAACTAATATTAGTATTGGGACATGAGAATTGTGGTGCCATTCACGCCGCAATTGATGGTGCTGAACTTGGCCATATTACCAGTATGCTGGAAAATATCAAACCTGCTGTTGATTTGTCTACAAAATCAGAGGGTCCTAAATCTTCAAAAAACAGATTGTTGGTCCATGAGGTAAGCGAAAATAATGTTCGATATGCCATGGAGAAAATCAAGAAAGACAGTCCATTACTCAACACAATGCTAGAGAACGGAGAAATAGACATTAAGGGTGCGGTATACGATATGGATACCGGAGTGGTTAATTTTCTTTAATTTCTTCGATTAAAAAAGCCCTTCCCTAAACTTAGGGAAGGGCTTTTGTTATTAAAAATTATGAGTTTCTAAGTGAACTCAAAAATTAGGTTCGGTGCTATTGAAGAAATTTTATTACTGATATTTATTTTCTAAAAAGCAATGGATTCTACCATCAATCTTTAAGATAATTTTAGAGAACAGGTAGCTATCTTATGGTATTTTTACGTACCTATTTTAGCATACCCAAGATACTATGCCCAAAATCTTAATTATTGAAGACGATACCTCGTTTGCTCAAATGCTTCAAAAGTTTTTGACTAAGAAAGGTTTTGACGTACTACTCAGCCATACCGGAATGGATGGCGAAAAAAAGATAAAAGAGGAGGTTTTTGATGTGGTTCTGACAGATTTGAGACTCCCAGATTATGATGGAATAAAATTGATATCCGAGCTTAGCGGAAAAACTCCGGTTATTGTGATGACCGGTTACGCCGAAGTGGCTTCTGCAGTAAAAGCGATGAAGAAAGGTGCCCATGATTATATAGCAAAACCTTTTACCCAGGAACAAATTCTTAAAATACTTGAGAGTGCATTGCAGGTTACGCCGGCAGCATCTGCTAGAGAAATAAGTAATTCAAATCAAAACTCAGTAGGTTTCCAAAGAAATACAAGTAGCGCTATAGTTGAGAAGAAGGAAATACCATTCATTAGCGATGCCTCACAAAAACTAGAGGAATATATCGCCTTGGTCGCCCCAACGGACATGGCCGTTTTAATTATGGGGGAAAGCGGTACGGGGAAAGAGGTGACGGCTAAGGCCATACATGACAAGAGTAGGCGAAATAACAATGCATTTATAGCCTTGGATTGCGGCACTATTCCAAAGGAGCTGGCTGCTAGCGAATTTTTTGGTCATTTAAAAGGGAGTTTTACGGGTGCCATCGCGGATAAAATGGGAAGTTTTGAAGCCGCGAACGGGGGAACCCTTTTCCTGGATGAGGTAGGTAATCTTTCCTACGAAAACCAAATACAATTACTTAGGGCTTTGCAAGAACGGAAGATTAAGCGCATAGGAAGCAATACGGAAATTGAGGTCGACGTTCGGATTATTTCCGCCACAAATGAGGATTTAAAATTGGCGGTAGAAAAAGGAAGTTTTAGGGAAGACCTTTATCATCGGTTAAATGAATTCTCTTTGCAAGTACCATCGCTTATCGATAGAACGGGAGATTTGCCGGTCTTCGCCAAGTATTTTTTAAACATGTTCAACGAAAAACTAGGGAAGAACATCCGAGATTTTTCTAAGGAAGTTTGGGAGGTTTTTAATTCCTATCACTGGCCCGGTAACATCCGTGAGCTTCAGAATATCATCCAACGGGCCATTTTATTATCGGATACGGATGAAGTACAATTAAGAGTGTTGCCTGTTGAAATTACGGAACCCAAATCTGTAAAGACCGATTCAGGAAACCTATCCAAAGCGGAGTTTGAGAAAGATCAAATTTTGAAAGCTTTAAAACG
>CAJQMW010000364.1 GCA_905479535.1 uncultured Maribacter sp.
TAGGGCCTTTTAGGACTTTACCATCTTCGCGGTAAATAGGTTTTCCGTTAGCATCAAGTTTACTCATGTTGCTTCGCTGTATTTCGTTAAAAACCTCTTCTATTTTATATTGCATACCATGTTCTAAAATAGTTCCACAAAGTATATAGAGCATATCACCCAGTGCATCGGCAACTTCTACCAAATCATTATTCCTCGCCGCTTCTAAATACTCCTTATTTTCTTCGTCCATAAGGTTAAACCGCAATAGGTTTTTAGCCTCGCCCAAGTCGGCTGTCAATTTCTCGGAAATACCCAATCCAAAAGATTCGTGGAATTGTCTAACGGCATTGATCTTGTTTTTCATTTAAATATTAATGTTTTCAATTAGCTTTGCGTAAAAATATACAACTATGTTCAGCTCTGGACAAATCATTTTTGCCGTACTTTTTACGATTGTATTTATAGCCATAATAGTCATTAGCTATAAAAAAGACCTGAAATTGCATCAAAAAAATTATAAAGGTGTTAAATGGGTAGGAATTTTCTTTATATTATTCTTGCTAATACTCTTCTTCATTAAGTATTTTCTTAAAGATTAGCCAATTTTTTGCATACTCCGCAAAAATTGATTCTTTCACAACAAAAAGCCAGTTTTATACGTATAATATACCAAATAACGTAATTTTGCGTTATTCATCTATAAGGGGCAATAAATTATGATGACATTCTTTACAATTTTTCTTGTTTTAATCGGTATAAATGCGGTTATGATGATTGTTAGTTTAAAAAGCGTTAGCAAAAAAGCTAAAAAATCTACACCAAAGGTTTCAGATGTACCGTCCGTAATATATCCTTTGGATTTACTAACATCTAGCTACAAAAAAGCAGTATAGTTTCTTAGCCTTTACTAAGTGGGTATGAAACAATTCTTACTTGTATTTCTTGGAGGAGGTTTCGGGAGTATGCTCCGTTTTTTAATATCAAAAAACCTGAATCCTTATTTCTCCAATTTCTTTCTCGGTACCTTCTTAGTAAATATAGTCGGTTGCCTTCTCATAGGCATCATTTTTGGACTATCCTTTAAGAACAATGTACTAACCCAGAATCAAACACTTCTTCTTTCTACCGGATTTTTCGGTGGATTCACAACCTTTTCAACTTTTGCGTTTGAAGGGCACTCCTTACTTATGGACAGCTCCATTCTTTATTTCTCTTTCTACACTTTATTAAGTATCGTGGTTGGTATCCTAGCTATTTCTTTTGGTCTTTGGCTAAGCAAGTTGTTATAGGACTAACATTTCTAACATCCGTTTTTATATTTCGAGGATTATTATCCATTTCCAGCATTTTTTAAACATTTCGCAAAGTATTCTACGCTACCGTTCGATTAATAGCAGTATTTCTATCCTTTTCCAATATTCCATCTATGATTTCTCAAAATAATTAGTTCTATAATCACATACCTATAATTTTACAGGGGCTATTTTATGATAACTATAAAAATAGACCTAGTACCCCCAAAATTTTTAGGGTGTTACTTTTATTAACATATATTTGGCTTTTTAAAACCAATTCAAATGAAAAAAATCGAGGCAATTATTAGAAAATCAAAATTTGACGATGTCAAGGAGGCATTACATCAAATTGAGGTGAACTTCTTCAGCTACTGGGATGTAACCGGAGTAGGAAACGAAAAGCAAGGTCATGTCTATCGTGGCATCTCTTACAGTACTACAGATATTCAAAGAAGATATCTATCTATCGTGGTTTCCGATGAATTTTTGGAAAAAACGGTTAACACCATATTAGAATCTGCCTATTCCGGAAACGTAGGGGACGGAAAAATCTTTGTATCAGATGTTATAGATGCATACCGAATAAGAACTAAAGAAAGCGGTCAGGCCGGAATCAACTAATACAACTAACTAAAACTTATAGAAAATGGACGCAGGATTATTTACAGCAAACAACGTATGGATGATGTTGGCTACCGCATTGGTATTCTTCATGCATACCGGTTTTGCCTTTTTGGAAATTGGCTTGACCAGACAAAAGAACACGATCAACATATTATTTAAGAACATATTCATTATCACCGGAGGCCTATTGCTTTACTATGCCTTTGGCTTTAACCTAATGTACCCTGGTTTTGAGGATGGAGACGCAGGGATTCTGAAATTTTCAATGGATAGCTTTGGAATCGGAGCACCTGAAGGTGGTATGACTCCAGAGTATGCAGATGGAGGATACACTTGGTGGACGGACTTTCTCTTTCAAGGAATGTTCGCCGCAACTGCTGCAACCATAGTATCGGGAGCTGTTGCCGAGCGTATCAAAATAGGTTCCTTTATGATTTTTACTATTTTTTATGTGGGATTGGTATATCCGATCGTCGGTGCTTGGAAATGGGGAGGCGGCTTCCTAGATTCATGGGGTTTCTATGATTTTGCCGGTTCTACCTTAGTGCATTCCGTTGGTGGCTGGGCCGCACTAGTCGCAATCTTCTTACTGGGTGCTAGAATAGGTAAGTTCGGAAAAGACGGAAAGGCACAGGCCATTCCTGGTCACAGTATTCCAATGGCTACCGCAGGGGTATTGATCCTGTGGTTGGGCTGGTTCGGCTTTAACGGCGGTTCCGTTCTCTCGGCAGATCCAGAATTGACATCCCTAGTATTGGTAACTACAAGTTTAGCGGCAGCAGCGGGTGGTTTTGGAGCCATGATTCTCTCTACTATCCTTTATAAGAATTTAGACTTGACCATGTTCCTGAACGGAATCCTTGGAGGTTTGGTGGGTATCACAGCAGGAGCCGATTTAATGTCGCCCAACGAGGCTGTAATTATTGGTTTCTTGGCCGGTCTCATTATCGTTCTGGGGGTTGCCCTAATTGATAAATTAAAATTGGATGATCCCGTTGGCGCAGTTACGGTTCACTTGATCTGCGGTATCTGGGGTACATTGGCCGTAGGTATTTTTGGGGCCAAGGCAGGTGGCGAGCAATTTTTGACGCAGCTATATGGCGTTCTAATTATCGGTGCGTTTTGCATAGTTACTTCAGGTATCATCCTAGGTGTTCTAAAAGCAACCTTAGGGCTACGCGTTTCCAAAGAAGAAGAATTGGAAGGGTTGGACATCCACGAACATGGTATGGATGCCTACGCGGACTTTAGAATGAATCAACATTAATCAAAAACAGGAAAAGAAAACGGAGCGTTTTGCAGAACGCT
>CAJQMW010000365.1 GCA_905479535.1 uncultured Maribacter sp.
TCTGGAGCGAAAGCTTTCTTCAAGGCATTTTCGATAACACCTTTTTGATACGTATCTTCTTGTGACTTTTTGGCAGAGGAAATCGTGAATTCCAAATTAGAAGAAGGTGATACCATTTTCATGGATTTGGACAAAAAGAAGGAGGAGCTTACCATTAAAATCAAAAAAGCGGAAAAATCCTCTAAAACAGAATAATTCAAAAACGCTTTGGTTTTTAAAAAGGAGTCCCTCATAGGGGCTCCTTTTTTTCTTACAATCTACTAGGTGACGTAGGAATAAAAACACAAGGTTTCCTAGCTATACGCAGTATGAACGATATTTAAGCCTTTAATCTAATATTTTATCCAGACGACCTGTAACGGATTATTTTCGTCCCAGACACTATAACACACATCAAATGAGCGTTGGATCTGCGAAGAAAAAGATTATTGTTAGAGAATATGAATTGGAAATAGGAACGGTACAGGTATATGATAATTACATGGTATCAATGTTCGACGAAGGCGCGACCCTAACTTTAGAACGTGCTTACCAGATTATCGGGATTTCAGAAATTCATTTTAGGGATAAAAATTTCGGCTTCATCAGTCTACGTAAAAATTCCTATGCTATCGATCCAACCATTTATAATTACCTTAAAGAACTTGACAACTTAAAAGCTTTTGCCATAGTTTCCGTTAAGGAAATTGATATGCATAACTTCAAAATAGAAAAGCTTTTCTACAAGAAGCCCATGAAGTTCTTTATTGAATTTGAAAACGCACTTAAATGGGTTAAACGCAAGGTTAAAGCGAAATAAAAAGTTCGACTTTCTTATTCTTTGGACAATTAATTATTCAGAATTTTTTTCTTCCTTAACCGGCACTTCGGGAAGCTTAAAAAGGTCTAGATACGCATCTCCAAAACTTTCAATTAAATGGGAAGCTGTAAGTGTTTGATAACCTGTTCGCTCCACAGCAACATCTCCGGATTTACCATGTAGATACACCCCAAAAATGGCAGCATGTAAAGGCGAGTACTTTTGGGCTACTAACCCAGTTAAAGCCCCGGCCAGAACATCGCCACTTCCCGCAGTTGCCATACCCGGATTCCCGGTAGTATTCACGTACCCCTTATCCTTATGAATTGTAATGGTATGGGCGCCTTTCACAACTACAATACAATCATACTTTTTTGAAAAAGCCTTGGTTTTATTGAGCTTATCAAAATCATCCTTCCATTTTCCTATCAATCTTTCCAGTTCTTTGGGGTGCGGTGTTAAAATTGATGCTGCGGGCAATAACGATAGTAATTCTTTATGTTTGGCCAACATATTTAATCCGTCCGCATCTATTACAAGGGGCATGGTGTTGCCTTTTAAAAATGTCTCTAAAGCCTTTACCGTATCCTTTCCGGTTCCCATACCCATTCCAATGCCTATGACTTTAGGTGAAATCTCAAAGTCAATATTTGAAATAGTTTCTTCCCCATCCGTAATAACCATGACCTCTGGTATTGCAGTTTGTAAGCTATTATATCCACATTTTGGAACATAGGCGGTAACCAAACCACTTCCAATTTGCAAGGCAGACTTAGCCGCCAGTAGTACTGCGCCGATTTTACCGTAACTCCCACCTATAATCAAACTATGTCCATAAATACCCTTATGCGAAAATTTAGTTCTTGGTATATATAACGGGAGTACCTCGTTTTTGGCTATTAATTCATATTCCGTTTCGGTATTCATTAAGAACTCCTGATCCAATCCAATATCCAAAACTTCCCATTGCTCTAGATAAATGCCCGTTTGCGGAAGGAAGAAAACTAATTTCGGAGTTTGAAAGCTCAGTACAAAATTGGCCTTGACGACAGCTTCTTTATTTTCAGGCACCCTATCCGTAAATAATCCTGATGGAATATCTACCGAAAGGATAAAGGCCTGGGATTTATGAAAATGTGCAATCAATTTTATGACCCAATCCGACGGAGGCCTATTTAGACCAATACCAAATATGGCGTCAACGATAATATCTTCCTTTCCAATTGTAGGGAATGTACTATCCGAATCCAGAAATTCGGGCCATACTTTGCGCTCTTTAAGGCGTTCCATATTAATAAGAAAATCTTTGGAACGTGTCTTACTATAATTAACAACGTAAACGGCAATGTCATAACCGTGCTCCTGTAAATGGCGTGCCAATGCAATTCCATCACCACCGTTGTTACCAATACCACAGAACAAATGAATCTTTACAGGGGCGCCCTGCAACCGTAAATGCATCCAGTTGAAAATCTGGACGGCGGCCCGTTCCATTAATTCATCGCTAGTAATTTGCTGTTTTTCAATTGTGAATTTATCAGCGGAATAGATTTGTTCGGCACTAAAAAGCTTCATTCTATAATTGGATTTGATAAAAAATAACGATTCTGCAAAAATTTGTAGAAACGTTTGATTAGCAGACCAAATGTACTACTTTTGAGGCTTAACCATATAGTATGGGCTGCTCGAGTACAGACATAAGATTTCTTTCTCCCCTTGCAACCACTACGTTTGGTACTGCTACGATATGCAACACCCCTTCGGGGTAAAAAATAATATACCTCCGTCCCCGTGTTTTATAACACTAAAAATTCCCAAGAAGTCAATAGTATATCCTTATGAAAGTTTTAAAATTTGGCGGTTCTTCGGTAGCCAGCCCAGAAAATATTATTAAAATAAAAAATATTGTCGCCAATTACGATGAAAGTATCATTGTGGTGGTCTCCGCTTTTGGTGGAATAACCGATGAACTACTGGAGGCGGGTTCTCTGGCCGCAAGACAGGACATCACCTACAAGACAGTTCTTAAAGCCATAGAGGATAGACATTTGAACGCCATTAAAGCATTAGTCCCGGTTACTGCACAAAGCGGACTGCTTAGTAAGGTTAAAAGCGAACTGAACATTTTAGAGACCCTTTTAGAAGGTGCTTTTTTCATTGGAGAAACCACAGAGAAACTTTCCGATAAAATCGTAAGCTATGGGGAGCTGTTATCTTCCTATATCATCAGCGAATACTTTATGAGCGAGGATATGAACTGTGGATATAAGGACAGTAGGGAACTCATAAAAACATTTAAAGCGAACGGAAAAAATACTGTTGATTTTGAAACCACAAATACTAATTGTACCGAATACTTTAATACGTCCTGCAAACAGATAATAGTATGCCCAGGATTCATAGCTTCCTCTCAAAATGGGGATTCCACTACTCTAGGTCGTGGCGGGTCGGATTACACAGCGGCCATTTATGCTGCCGCAGTAGATGCTGACCTTTTGGAGATATGGACCGACGTCAGTGGTATGTTCACCGCCAACCCAAAAATGGTGAAACAGGCGAAGGCTATTGCACATATCTCTTATGAAGAGGCCATGGAACTCTCGCATTTTGGGGCCAAGGTATTGTACCCACCGACCATACAACCCGTTTTATCAAAGGGAATATCCATCGTTATAAAAAACACATTTAGTCCGGAGGAAGAAGGAACGTTGATTACACAGTCCAAAAATGAAAAAGGAAAAACGGTACGAGGCATAAGCCATATAGGTAACATGGCCTTATTATCCTTGGAAGGTCCGGGGATGGTAGGAATACCCGGGATATCCAAACGATTTTTCGAGGTGCTCTCCCAGGCGGACATTAGTGTTGTTCTCATTACGCAGGCTTCCTCCGAACACTCCATTTGTGTGGGAATTTCCGCAGAAGACGTTGATAAGGCCGTAGAGGTCGTGAACGATGCTTTTGTTCATGAAATAGAACGCGGGAGGATAAAAAGTGTACAGCCGGAAAGGGACCTTGCCATAGTGGCCTTGGTGGGAGACAATATGAAAAGCCACCAAGGATTAAGTGGTAAGATGTTCAGTACGCTTGGAAAGAACAATGTTAACATCAGGGTCATCGCCCAAGGTGCCTCGGAAAGGAATATCTCCTGTGTTATCGATGAAAAGGATGTAAAAAAAGCGCTGAATGCCCTCCATGAGGAATTCTTTGAGGAGAACATTAAACAATTGAACCTTTTTGTGATGGGTGTGGGTAACGTGGGATCAAAATTCCTAAACCAAATTAAATTACAACGAAAGTATTTAAAGGAAAACCTAAAGTTGAATATACGGGTCATAGGCATATCCAATTCTAGGACCATGGCTTTCAACGAAAAAGGCATAGACCTAAGTTCTTGGGAAAAAACCTTAACGAATGGTGAAAAGGCGCAGAAAGAAAAGTTCTTCCAACAAGTGAATAATTTAAATTTTCGTAACAGTATTTTTGTCGACAATACGGCTAGCGATAAAGTTTCCGCTACCTACAATGCCTATTTGGAGAACAGTATATCCGTGGTCACTTGTAATAAAATTGCCTGTTCCTCCCAATATGAGAATTATGCATCTTTAAAAGCATTGGCGCACGAATATAATGCGCCCTTTCTTTTTGAAACCAACGTTGGTGCAGGGTTGCCAATCATAGACACATTGAAACACTTGATAGCATCGGGAGATAAAATTTTAAAAATTCAAGCGGTGTTATCCGGAAGTTTAAATTTTGTCTTTAACAATTTCAATGATAATACCACCTTCCACGATGTGGTAAAGAAAGCCCAGGAAGAAGGATATACGGAACCAGACCCAAAGATAGACTTGAGCGGAATTGATGTGATGCGTAAAATATTGATTTTGGCCAGGGAAAGTGGGCACGTTTTAGAAATAGATGATATTAAGAACGAATCATTTTTACCAGAAGAAAGCCTAAAAACTAAAAATAATGATGACTTCTTCACATCTTTAAAGAAGTATGAAAGTGAATTTCAAAAACTATATAAAAAAGCAGTTGAAGCGGACAGTAAGCTTAAATATGTGGCGCAATTTAAAGATGGCAAGGCTAGTGTTGGTTTACAGCAAATCCCAAAAGGTCATGACTTTTATAATCTGGAAGGGAGTGACAATATTGTGCTCTTCTATACAGAAAGATATCCCAATCAACCGCTAATCATCAAAGGTGCTGGTGCAGGGGCAGATGTCACGGCATCAGGAATTTTTGCCGATATCATTCGGATAGGTAATTTTTAAGCCCCACCCCTAAATCCCCTCCCCAAAGGAGAGGGGACTTGAAATATAGCATTAAAAAAGAAGTAATGAAATATGAGCAAAGTTATTCCCCCTTTGAAAGGCATGTGCTGAGCGGAGCCGAAGTAGGGCTAGGGGGATGTTATTGTTGGCATTAATTTATAATAGTAATGACTAAGGAAGAAATCAAAGTCTTTTGCCCGGCAACGATAGCCAACATTTCCTGCGGATTTGACGTGTTGGGTGTTGCCTTGGATTCTGTTGGTGACGAGATGATAGTTCGGAAGGTAAGCGAAAAAGGGGTTCGCATCACGAAATTGGAAGGTCAAGACCTACCTATGGAGACCCTAAAAAATGTCGCGGGGGTAGCGGGAATAGAACTTTTGGCCAATAGCGATTATGAAGGCGGTTTCGAGATTGAGATCTACAAAAAAATAAAGGCAGGGAGTGGTATTGGCAGTAGTGCCGCAAGTTCTGCAGGAGCAGTTTGGGCCATGAACGAATTACTGGAAAAGCCATTTTCCCAGCTCCAACTGGTAAAATTTGCCATGGAGGGCGAGCGTTTGGCAAGTGGAGTTGCCCATGCGGACAATGTGGCTCCTGCCCTATTTGGTGGGTTTACGCTGGTACGTAGCTATGACCCATTGGATATCGTGACGATTCCAGCACCGATAGCTTTGTATGCTACCGTTATTCATCCCCAAATTGAGGTGAAGACTTCAGATTCTCGGAAAATACTTAAAACAAGTATCACCATGGAAACCGGAATAAAACAATGGGGCAACCTTGGTGGGCTAATAGCTGGTCTCTTTAAGGAGGATTATGAGCTTATTGGACGTTCTTTAGTAGACCACATCGTGGAACCCATTCGATCTATATTAATTCCCGGTTTTGATGAAGTTAAGAAAGCAGTGGTCCAAGCAGGAGCATTAGGAAGCGGTATTTCCGGTTCTGGGCCCTCTATTTTTGCACTTAGTGAAGGAGCCTCAACCGCTCAAAACGTAGCCGTGGCGATGCGAGGAGTTTATGAGAATATTGGCATCGATTATGAAGTACACGTTTCGAAAGTTAATGTGGATGGAGTAAGGGAATTATGAGCTATTTAAACACCGAAGTAAAAACATTTATAGGTTGAATTTCTATAGTCTAAATCATAAAGCCCCAAAAGTATCTTTCAAAGATGCGGTCATAAAGGGAATTGCACCAGATAAAGGATTGTATTTTCCGGAAAGCATCTCAGCCTTACCCCATTCATTTTTTGAAAAAATAGAAGCACTGTCCGACCACGAAATAGCTTTTAGGGCCATCCATCAGTTTGTGGCTGATGATGTTCCTGATGAAAAACTAAAGGAAATCATAGCGAATGTACTGGATTTCGATTTTCCGGTTGTAGAAATCGAGGACAACGTTGCCACTCTGGAACTTTTTCACGGTCCAACTATGGCATTTAAGGATGTCGGTGCACGTTTTATGGCTAATTGTTTGGGCTATTTTTCCAGAGGAGAGAAAAGTGAGATAACTGTACTAGTGGCAACATCGGGTGATACTGGCGGAGCAGTGGCTAACGGATTCTTAGGAGTTGAGGGCGTAAAAGTGGTTATTCTCTACCCTAGTGGAAAGGTGAGCGATATCCAAGAACGACAATTGACCACTTTGGGTGAGAACATAACGGCATTAGAGGTCGATGGTACCTTTGATGATTGCCAAAAGATGGTGAAGACAGCATTTTTAGATGAAGCCCTTTCAAAAAATAGGCGACTTACTTCGGCCAATTCCATAAACGTCGCCCGTTGGTTACCCCAGCTTTTCTATTTTCTATTTGCCTACAAACAAGCCAAATCAAAGCAGCAGGAAATCATATTTTCCGTACCTAGTGGAAATTTCGGTAATATCTGTGCAGGAATGGTCGCCCAACGCTTGGGCATGCCCGTGAAGCATTTTGTGGCTTCCACCAATGTGAACGATACGGTTCCAGCGTTTATGCAGACCGGCAATTATCATCCAAAACCATCTACGCCAACCATTTCAAATGCCATGGATGTCGGAGATCCCAGTAATTTTATCCGCATTCGTCATTTATTCAAAGATGATTTTAAAACCCTTTCCGAAAATCTTTCGTCCTATACTTTTTCGGACGACGAAACACAGGAAGCCCTTTTGAAAATTTATAAAAACTCCGGTTATGTTGCCGACCCACACGGTGCGGTAGGTTATTTGGGACTCAAGAAATATCAGCAGAATCACCCTGAAACTTATGGCATCTTTTTAGAGACCGCCCATCCGGTCAAGTTTCTGGATGTTGTCGAAGAAACGATTGGGCAATCTTTAGAAATGCCCCCCCAGATTCAAAAAGTTCTAGGCAAGGAAAAGAAGTCCATAGCTGTAAAAAGCTACGAAGAAGTTAAATCGTACCTCTTAAAAAGCTAGCGATTTTACTGAAAACCAAAAAGTCATTATTTTCTTTCAGATTTGCTCTTATCAATCCAACTCCGGCAACACAAAATCATCCAACGGGCTGGTTTTTTTCATCATCGCTTCAATAGCTTCAGTAGTTCTTGGAGCCGCGGCGGATAAGTTAATAGGACCGTTATCAGTAATCAGAATGTCATCTTCGATACGTACGGCAATACCCCACCACTTTTTATCACAATCACTACCTTCCGGGATATAAATACCAGGTTCTACCGTAATTACGGTGTTGGGTTTAAAAGGCGCATAAGTACCTTTGTCATGTACGTCCAAACCTAGATAATGGGAAGTCCCGTGAGGGAAATAGGTTCTTGCTTCACTAAGATCCTTGATTATGCCTAGTTTTAGAAGCCCATTGGCCACTACCTCCTTCGCCGCCTTTCCGGGCGCCTGAAAGGGAGCGCCTACAACGCTCGCGTTAATTCCCGCTTCCTGTGCATCATAAACGATATCATAAATTGCCTTCTGTTCCGGTGAAAACTTTCCGTTGGCGGGAATGGTTCTGGTAACGTCCGCCGTATAACCATGGTACTCCGCACCTAAGTCCATTAGTACCAAATCATTGCCCACTTCTGTTTTATTGTTTTCAATATAATGTAAGATGCAACCATTATTTCCCCCACCAACAATGGAAGGATAGCCCTCATACTCAGCACCATATTTTTTATACACATATTCATGTACGCCTTGGATTTCCGTTTCGGACATATTAGGATGCATTGCTTTCATGACCTCGGCTTGGCCAACGGCAGATATTTCTACTGCCTTTTTCAAAAGCACCATTTCTTCTTTAGTCTTTGTTTCACGTAAAGTATTCATGATTTCTGCAATGATAGCAGAATCCAAATTGTTCGCTTGAAGCTCCAATGCAACCTTTTCCTTTATATCGTTTATAAGGTTATCATCTTTAGCTTCTACAAAGCTTTGCAGTAATTCATCATTTTTAAGGTCCTCGTAATAATTGAGATATCGCCCTAAAGTTTGTGCTACATTAGCCCTATTTTCTACCGTAGTAGATTTAATCATACTGTACAGTTGCTGCCTGGTGGCATTATAGTCGGACGGATAATTGGCCTTTTCCTTAAAATTCTTCACTAGATCAAAAAGATCTGCCTCTCCCCTTTTGTCCCTAAAATCATTTTTGAAATCGAAGAACAAAACTTTATCGAAATTTTTGAAATCTGTAGTGGAATTTGCGAACTTAACGCCGTTGAATGCCATCTGAAAGCCAAGTTGATTTTTTGCGCCTTCCACTCCCAACCGTTTTCCATTCCATTGTTCGGCCTTTGGGTCTCTCTCTTGAACATATATTATTTCATTGTACTTTACACCATCTTTTTCCTGATTCTCCGAAAATATGAGAAGTACCGAATTGGGTTCCCGGTACCCCGTGAGGTAGTAAAAATCAGGATCTTGGTGATAAATGTAATCCACATCATTGGCACGATTACGCTCGGCGTTCGCAAAAAATACAGCTACGCTATTGGAAGGCATCATATCCCGAACAGCTTGCCTTCTTTCTTTGTGAAAGTCCGCTGATAAAAAATCCGTTGGTGCATTTTGAGAGAAAATCAGGGAAACGTAAAAAAGTGCAATGAAAAAAGCTGAAAAAGATTTCATAAGATGATTTTTAGATAGCGTCCAAATTAGGAATTATATACTTCCGTGCATGTTAAAGAACGGAAAAAATACCATTCCGGTTTACAAATTTCTAAACAAGAATATCCGTTTAGCCCGAATAATAACTAAAAATAGGTAAGCTTTCCTATCCTTAAATTATTCAATAGCTTTGCACCATTGAAAGTGCAAATTCAAATATCAAGTGCAAGTGCAAGTCTTATCATGAACCTGAAACGACAAACCTGAAACCTTTTTTATATGAAAAATACAGCCCTCACCACCATACACGAGGCCCTTGGCGCAAAAATGGTACCTTTCGCCGGTTACAATATGCCCGTTTCCTATGAGGGGGTAAATGCCGAACATGAAACTGTTAGAAAAGGCGTGGGGGTTTTTGATGTTTCCCATATGGGCGAGTTTCTAATAAGCGGTCCAAACGCGTTGAACTTGATCCAAAAGGTAACTTCCAATGATGCGTCCAAATTGACTGTTGGGAAAGCGCAGTATAGCTGTTTGCCCAATGAAAATGGTGGAATTGTAGATGACCTTATTGTTTATAGAATCAAAGAAGAGCAATATCTGTTGGTCGTAAATGCCAGTAATATCGAAAAGGACTGGAACCATATCTCCAAATACGATATGGAATTCAGTGCCGAGATGCGCAATATCTCAGAAAACTATTCTCTCTTGGCCATACAGGGTCCAAAAGCAGTGGAGGCCATGCAATCCTTGACTTCTATAAATTTAGCGGATATCAACTTCTACAATTTCGAAGTGGCCGATTTTGCTGGTATAGAACATGTCATCATTTCCGCTACAGGGTATACAGGCTCTGGAGGTTTCGAAATTTATTGTAAAAACGAGGATGTTAAACAGGTGTGGGACAAAGTTTTTGAAGCTGGGGCAGATTTTGGAATTAAACCAATAGGATTGGCAGCACGTGACACCCTAAGGTTGGAAATGGGGTATTGTTTATACGGCAACGATATCAACGATACCACATCACCCTTTGAGGCAGGTCTAGGATGGATCACCAAATTTACCAAGGACTTTGTGAATAGCGAGGAATTGGCCAAGGAAAAAGCCCATGGGCCAAAGCGCAAACTAATTGCTTTTGAATTGGACGAAAGAGGTGTTCCACGTCACGATTACGACATTGTTGACGGACAAGGCAAGAAGATAGGGGTAGTAACTTCAGGTACCATGTCCCCATCCTTGGGGAAAGGGATAGGTTTGGGATATGTTCCCATTATTTTTTCAGAAGTGGGAAGTAAAATCCAAATTCAGATACGCAAAAACGCTGTTCCGGCAACTGTGGTAAAACTCCCATTCTATAAAGCATAATGGTAGAATTCCAAAAAATCATCAACTCCATCACCAAGCGAGCCAACAAAAGTACCGATCGGGGAAACGTGGCGACTTATATTCCCGAGTTGGCACGCGTAAGCAACCAGAAATTTGGCATTCACTTATTGGACATTAAAAAGTCCAATTTTTCAGCAGGTGATGTTGCTGAAAAGTTTTCTGTACAAAGTATTTCCAAGGTTATTACACTCTCTATGGCCATGGGCCTTATTGGCGAAAAGGTTTGGCAACGTGTAGACGTAGAACCTTCAGGGGATCCCTTTAATCATTTGTCCCTACTGGAGCAAGAGAACGGAATTCCCAGAAACCCCTTAATCAATGCAGGTGCCATTGTAATTGCGGATATCCTGGTCTCTCAACTAAAAGACCCCAAGGAAGAGTTTTTAAGCTATATCCGTAAGTTAGCGGATGACGAGACCATTTCTTTTAATTCAAAAGTGGCGAAATCAGAGAAAATCACAGGTTTCAGAAACTATGCCGCCGCCAATCTTTTGAAGTCCTATGGAAATTTAAAAAATGATGTGGAAGTAGTGTTGGACTTCTATTTTCATCAATGCTCATTGGAACTAAATTGTGAACAGTTGTGCAAAACCTTCTATTTTTTAATCAACAGGGGAGAGTGCCAAAGAGGCAATACCTTTTTGACTACCAGTCAGGTTAAGCGGATTAATTCGTTAATGCTTACCTGTGGCTTCTATGACGAGGCAGGTGAATTTGCCTTTAGGGTAGGTTTACCGGGTAAAAGCGGTGTGGGCGGGGGCATCGTCGCATTGTTACCCAAGGAGTACTGTGTTGCCACATGGTCGCCAGGTCTAAACAAGAAAGGAAATTCAGCTCTCGGGATGATGGCCTTGGAGCATTTAACCACTGAAACCGGATTATCTATTTTTTAATTGGAAAACAAGAAAATTTTAATCCTGGGAGGAAGCGGTTTTTTGGGTCATGCTTTTTATAAAGAGCTATGCAATTACTTCAATACCTATGGCACTTATTACAGCAAAAAACACCTTTTTGAGTCCAACAAGCAATTTTTAAGGTATGATGTGGAAGAGGACGATATTTTTCAAGTTCTAAAGACGATCAAACCACAAGTTATTATCTCGGCCCTTATGGGAAATTTTGCGGCGCAAGTTGTTGCACATCAACATATCGTTGAATATTTAAATCAAAATGATTGCCGTCTGTATTTTATATCATCGGCAAACGTGTTCGACTATTACAGTAAATATCCTTCCTACGAAAATGACAAGACCTTATCGGAGAGTGTTTACGGACGGCTTAAAATTAAGATCGAAAACATGTTACTCCGTTTACCAAAGGAAAAAATGGGAATTCTAAGGGTTCCCATGGTTTTTGGAAACAGTTCGCCCCGCATAAAAGAAATGAAGAACCTGATCATTAACAATGAACCCGTAGAAGTGTTTCCTAACCTTGTCCTTAATGTGACCAATGACGATAAATTAACGCAACAAATTCATTATCTTCTTAACAGGAACAAAACTGGTATCTACCATTTGGGAAGTAATGATTTGGTACATCATGAAGATTTCATAAAAGACGTTTTGGAGCGGGTAGGTAATTTTAATCCCTTATTAAAAAGAGTGTACACCACTAATGAAGAAAGGTATCTTGCTGTTTTACCCAAGGTAAATAAACTACCAAAAAATTTACAGTTTACCTATCAAGATATTATAGAACACCATATTTTAAATTAATTTAATAGAATAATTTTAGCACATGGAAAAATTCACGGACAAGCAAATAGAAGATTACTTAAGCCAATTGGAAGGTTGGGAATATGTTGACGGCGCCATTGAAACTACTTTTGAATTCAAGGATTTTAAGGAGGCATTTTCAGTAATGACCCGTATCGCATTTGAGTGCGAAGCACAAGGGCATCATCCGGATTGGAGCAATGTATATAAAACCGTAAATATTCGCTTAAGTACGCACGATGCCAACGGAGTAACCGAAAAGGATTTTGTACTGGCAAGGAGTATTGAAGAAATTGTTGAGAGTGATTAATAAGAGTTTAAGGTTTTAAGCTCGAGGTTTTAAAAATTAATCTCCTTTTAAATCCATCGACCTTAGAGTTTCAGTTGGGATATGCGCAAAATAATCAAATTATAAACTCCTGAACTTTTTGCTAAATTTACCGCCACTTAATTTAATCAAATATTATGGGAAGAGCTTTTGAGTTCCGAAAAGCACGTAAGATGAAACGGTGGTCAGCCATGTCCAAAGCGTTTACTAGAATTGGCAAGGATATTGTCATGGCCGTAAAAGAAGGTGGTCCAGATCCAGATTCCAATGCAAGACTAAGGGCCGTCATTCAAAACGCCAAGTCCGTGAACATGCCAAAGGACAATGTAGAGCGAGCCATTAAAAGGGCGAGCGATAAAAGTCTGGGTGATTACAAAGAAGTTCTTTTTGAAGGTTATGCGCCCCATGGTATAGCCATTTTAATTGAAACCGCAACGGACAACAATACGAGAACCGTTGCCAATGTCAGAAGTTATTTTAATAAATGCAATGGTAGTCTAGGCACTTCAGGTTCTGTTGAATTTATGTTTGATCATACGTGTAACTTCAGAATTCCTGCGGAGGGTATCGACCCTGAAGAACTGGAACTAGAAATGATCGACTACGGAGCAGAAGAAGTTTTTGTTGATGAGGACGGCATCTTGATCTATGCTCCTTTCGAAAGTTTCGGGGCCATACAAAAAGAACTGGAAAACAGGGAGATTGAAATTCTATCCTCAGGATTTGAACGCATTCCACAAGTTACCAAGGCCTTAAGTGAAGAGGAAGCCGCGGATGTAGAAAAATTACTTGAGAAAATAGAAGAGGACGATGATGTACAGAACGTATACCACAC
>CAJQMW010000366.1 GCA_905479535.1 uncultured Maribacter sp.
AAACTTATAATATCAGGATTTTCGTTTACAATAAAGTCGGCAATTTTTTGCGGTGTTTTTGAAGAGATAGAGTTGTGGTATCCACTAAAACCAAAAACATTATAACTCATCACCTTTAATGAGTTTTCATCCAAAGAATCCGCACCTATTTTGAATCGAATAAAAGTACCTAATGATATATAGCCAATGACCAATACTATTAAAGAAAACCAAAGTAATCGCTTCCTTTTAATCAACCAATATGCAAAAAAGAAAAGGTTAAAAATCACTAGCATCGGTACGCCCAAACTTAAAAAGGAAAAACTTGCCGAAGTAGTATAAGGAACTATACAAGCCAATAAAAGCAGGAGTCCCGTGACAAGATTAATTACAAATATGAATTTGTTGAAGAACGATAGCTTTTTCATTCCAATTACTTCTCCTTACCTGCTTGGAACAGGAAATCTTTCTCGGCCTTGGACAAGCTTTCGTAACCGGACTTGCTGATTTTATCCAATATAGCATCAATCTTCTTTTGATGGGTTTGCCGATCGTATTCCTTTCCAGTGCTGGGCGAGGCATTCTTTGAAGCCTTCTTCTTATAAACTGTTTTTAAAGGTGCTTTTTTATCCCCTCCTTTGAACATATTGACCGTACTATCCAAAAACCTCGAAAAACCCGCTCCAATATCGGTTCCATTTAACAACTTTCTTGCATACCAATAACCCAAAAGTGCACCTCCCAAATGGGCCAAATGGCCACCTGCATTCCCACTATAGGGCAATTGTATCAAATCCATTAAAACTACAAAAGCACCTATATACCATAACTTTATATTAAAAAAAATAAGCCGGACCTCTTGATTGGGAATATAGGTACATATAAAAATTAAAACTGCATTCACCCCGGCAGAGGCTCCTATCAAATATGCTGTGAGGTTAAAAAAGGCAGGAAAAATATTGTAGCCTAATATAAAAAACAGTCCCCCTAGTATAACCCCAAGGAGATAAACATTTAAGAAACGTCTACCATCGAACAGATTCAAAAAAATGCGTCCGACAAAATATAACAATAACATATTCCAAAAGAGATGCCCAAATCCCCCGTGGAAAAAAGAATACGTTACTATGGACCAAGGTTGTACTAAAAAATCAAAGAAATCCTTGGGTAGCTCAAACCATTGGACAATGCTATTCTTGGAAAGCCCCAAGAGGAAAGGAAAGAGACTGTTAACGATGAAGACCAATACATTAATGGCTATGAGCTTCTCCGCAATATTTAATCGACTGAATTGATATTTTAAATTTCCTTGCGCCATTTTAGTTCCATCTATTTTTATTAAACTGGTTTTTCTTCCAGTACCACATCATTAAAAATCCGAATAATGCTCCCCCGACGTGGGCAAAATGGGCTATTCCTTGCCCAAATAGACCATAACCCGTAACTCCTGAGAACAAATCCAAACCGATGAGCACTGGAATGAAATATTTTGCCTTGATGGGAACGGGTAAAAATATTAGGAACAGTTCACTATTTGGAAATGACATCCCAAACGCTACCAAAACCCCGTAAATAGCACCTGAAGCACCTACAGCCGGGGTATTATATGCACTTAAAAAATTGTCTATCGTAGATTTACCGGCAATGGAATACCAATTCGTGCTGTATTGCCCGCCAGAGATAATCTCAATAATATTTTGTTCCGGTATGCCTGAATCTACCAATGCGTTCAACCCCACATTAAAATGATAATAATTCACTCCTGTATGTATAAGCGCAGCCCCTAGACCGGCCGAAAAATAAAAGAAAATAAACTTGTTCTTTCCCCACATCTGCTCTAATGGTGAGCCAAAGGCATATAAGGCGTACATGTTAAAAAGAATATGCATGAATCCGCCGTGCATAAACATATGGGAAACTATCTGCCATAGTGCAAAATTTTCATTTTTCGGAAACCAAAGGGAGAACCATTCATACATCTGCTCTCCATACAATTGCGTGGCAACAAAAAATAAAACATTAATAACAAGTAAGTGCTTAATAGCCTCGGTCAATCTTCCCATTTAAATAAATTTTCTATCCAAATCGTTTTCCGTAATAGTAATATAAGTTCGTTTATTAAACGGGCTCAAAGTAGTTTCCTTACAAGCGAACAAATCGTTCACCAGTGTCATTTGGGATTGCTTATCTAAAACTTCACCCGTTTTAACCGATAAGGTCTTTGCTAAGGTCTTTGCCAACATATCACTTTGAGAAAAACTGTCTACGGCCACCTCCATTTGATAATCGGCAATTAATTGCTCCATAACCATCTGTACTTCGCTTTCCGTTACGACTACGGGAACTCCCTTAACCTCTACCCCGTCTTCGTCTATAGTTCCAAAAACAAAGCCGACAGCGCAAAGATTTTCCCGTATTTCCTTTAAAATTTCAACTTCTCCAGAGGAAAACGACAGGGAAAGGGGGAACAATAATTGTTGACTTACCGCCTCTTTAATGGTAATATTCTTTAAGAAATTTTCATATAATACCCTCTGGTGCGCCCTACTTTGGTTAATGACAACCATACCGGATTTAATCGTAGTGATGATGTACTTTTTTCGAAGTTGAAATGTTGTACCTACAGTATCCAATGGGTCATTAGAAGCATTAAAAATTGAACCGTTGATGGCCTCTGATTCAAACTCCATATTACTGGTTACTCCCTCATTTTCTAGAGTCCCCAGACCTTGATACAAATTTTCCCACCCCTTAGTATTGGTCTTGACATAGTTCCGCTGTCCAACATTCGTTTTTTGCTCAACTACTTGAAACGGATTGAAGGCGGCATTGACCGAAACCTTTGGCAAGCTAATACCTTTATCCTTATAATTATAGGGTGTTTCTAAGTTCTGATCTTGCTCAAAATCCAACGCGGGAATTACGTTGAACTGGCCCAGACTATGCTTAACAGCCGATTTTAAAATCGCGTAGAGCGTATGCTCATCATCAAACTTGACCTCTGTTTTGGTAGGGTGTATGTTGATGTCTATGGACGCCGGGTCAACATCCAGACAAAGGAAATAACCGGGATGCGTTCCTGGACGAATAAGCCCGTCAAATGCTCCTAAAACGGCATGATGCAGGTACGGACTTTTAATGAACCTATTATTGGCAAAAAAAAACTGCTCTCCCCTACTCTTTTTGGCAAACTCGGGTTTTTGTATAAAACCCGAAATTTTAACCACTTGCGTGTCTTCGGTAACGGGTACTAACTTTTCGTTGGATTTTCTTCCAAAAATATGAACGATTCTTTTTCTAAAATCATTTTCCGGAAGATTAAAAAGCTCACCTCCGTTATTATAAAAACAAAACGATATCTGGGGGTGGGCCAAAGCAACCCTATGAAATTCATCCGTGATGTGTCGGAATTCGACTTGATCGGATTTTAAAAAGTTACGTCGTGCCGGTATATTGAAAAAAAGATGCTTAACCAACATTGATGTCCCTTTAGGGACTACCGCGACTTCTTGACTTATTACTTTGCTCCCTTCAATTTTGATATGGGTTCCAATTTCATCGTCATCCGTTCGGGTCATCATTTCCACATGGGCTATCGCAGCAATAGAGGCAAGAGCCTCGCCCCGAAACCCTTTGGTGTTTAGGTTGAAAAGATCTTCCGCTTTTTCAATTTTTGAAGTCGCATGGCGCTCAAAACTTAACCGAGCGTCGGTACCGCTCATTCCAATACCGTTATCCACGACTTGAATTAATGTCTTACCACCATCCTTAACGATCAGTTTTATTTCCGAAGCCTTGGCATCAATAGCATTTTCCAATAGTTCCTTTACTACGGATGCGGGTCTTTGAACAACTTCACCCGCAGCAATTTGATTCGCTACATGGTCTGGCAAAAGTCTGATTATATCTGCCATTTTTTAGGAAAAGAATATGGATAGGTCAAAATCGATGATATAAAGAAAAAAAAGTACCAAAATTGCGATGATTATAGTCAGTCGAATCGTAATGTTACGATCGCCGCGGCGTTTGGTATCGTTCAGCGCATTGGAAATCTTATTTTTAAGCCCTCTTTGATTGGATGCAGTGCTTCTGAATTTATCGAATTTCGTTTCTATTTTATAAGGGTTGCCCTTCCCCTTATCATCAAAATATCTAGGTTGGTAATCGAATTGCCTGTTTTTTCGTAATCGCGTTATTTTACTCAGAAAACCCATAGTTCAAAGTTACTTAAAATCGAAAAAAGGGCACTGTTCGTATTGCCAAAATTTGTTAACAGATAAACCAAACTCAAATACAAGTTCATGTTCAAGTTCAGCGTAAAAAAGCAAAGGGTTGTCCGAAGCCTGAACCTAAGCAACAATTTTATCTGCCTAAGACAGCCATTTTGATTGCTGCAATAGCTGCCTCCGCACCTTTGTTGCCATGTTTTCCGCCGCTACGGTCCATGGCTTGCTGTATGGTATTATCGGTAAGTACACAAAAAATAACGGGTACATCGGTTAGAACATTCAAATCCATTATTCCCTGAGCAGTGGCACTGCATACAAAATCAAAATGTTTTGTCTCTCCTTGGATTACACTACCAATGGCAATTACGGCATCGAAAGCTCCAGCTTCTATCAATTTCTTACAACCAAATGTAAGCTCAAAGCTACCCGGTACGTTCCAACGTATAATATTTGCTAAACTTGCCCCACAATCCACTAAAGCATCTTTAGCTCCTTCATAAAGCCCTTCGGTAATTT
>CAJQMW010000367.1 GCA_905479535.1 uncultured Maribacter sp.
ATTTTTCGGCTTTTGTGCCCCAATGAAGGTTTTTTTGAGCAGCATAGCCGTAGCTACGGTGGGAGAAAAAGACAAAATTAGGGGGCAAAATTTGAAAATTGCAGGTAAAAGAACAACTCAAGACGAGTTCATTTTGGAAGCTTTAAAGAAAAAGAATTTGGGCTTTTATCCCTTCCCTAAACGCTTCCGAAGTTTGGACAGCCCCACCGGAGTTATTCCCAAATAGGAAGCGATCAGATATTGCGGCACTCGTTGAAAAAGGTCCGGACGTTTCTCCAATAGACGCAGATAACGTTCTTCGTTGGTCCTGCTACTTAGCCGTTCCACTCTCGTAAAAATTTTCATAAATGCTTCTTGCATGGACAAGCGCCCAAAACGTTCTAGCTGGTGTGATCTGCTAAAGGAATTCTCCGCATCGGACTTTTTAACGGCATACACCACGCTCTTTTCCGAAGCCTTTAGGTAGTAATTGGAAGGTGTTCCCTTAACGTATGCCGGCAAATCGGTAAAGAAGACATCGTCCGTATAAAATTCCAACACCTTTTGTTCGCCATCTTCCAATTTATAATAGTAAATACATCCAGCGGCCACATAGTAAAAATGGTGCACCAATCGTCCAGGGGTAACCAAGGTATCGCCCTTTTTTAGTTCCAAACGTTCGTAAAGTTGCATCTCCTCTTCTAGCACGGTTTCCTCAACTTTTGTGTAAGAAAGAATCTTCGCTTTAAGATTTTCAAGATGTTTTATTTCTAGTGTTATTTTCAAAGTGCTTATTTAGTTCAGGTGGAGTTTCTAAACAGATATTTCACAATGGGAATTATGGCCGTTTAATTTTCCGTGGAAAATTTATAACTACAAATCGAGGTGTACGTTTCACCGGGTTTTAAGACGGTGGTGGGAAAACCGGGTTGATTTGGCGTATCTGGAAAATGCTGTGTTTCCAAACAAAAAGACCCGCGTTTTACATAGGGCTTTCCACTCTTTCCTATGGTTGACCCGTCCAGAAAATTACCCCCATAAAACTGAACCCCGGGCTCGTTCGTGTACACCTCCACTACCCTACCGCTTTCAGGTTCCAATACTTTGGCCGCAAGAACGAGTCCGTCATCATTGGTCGGACTTTCGTTAAGTACAAAATTATGGTCGTAACCTCCGCCCATTTTCAATTGTTCGTTCTCCATTTCCAAATCCCTTCCTATGGCCTTGGGAGTTCTAAAATCAAATGGGGTTCTTGCCACTTCCCTTAATTCCCCTGTTGGTATCGACCCATCATCTACCGGGGTAAACCTATCCGCATTTATGCTAAGGATATGATCGTTAATATCACCTTCGCCTTCTCCCTTTAGATTGAAAAAAGAATGGTGCGTAAGGTTTACATGAGTGGTAGCATCTGTGGTGGCCTTATATTTAATGAGTAATTCGTTAGCATCGGTCAAGGTATAATTTACGGTGACAGTAAGGTTACCCGGATAACCCTCTTCCATATCGGGGGAAACCCGTTTGAAAGATACTTGATTTGTTTTATGGCCTGTAATCTCCCAGACGACATCATTGAATCCCTTTTCACCACCATGCAGGTGGTTCTCATTATTATTAACGGCCAACTGGTATTCTTTATCCTCTAACGTAAACTTTCCCTTGGCTATCCTGTTGCCGTACCTGCCGATGACCGCTCCAAAATATAAACCACTGGGCTTCCTAAAACCTTCCAAACTGTCCAGACCCAATACAACGTCCTTAAAATCTCCGTTTTTATCCGGTACATAGAGGGAAACCAAGCGCTGTCCGTAGTTGGTGAAACCGGCTTTTATTGCGCTGGCATTATGAATCCATAACAATTCTACGGGCATGCCATCCAAGGTGGTGTTAAAACCCTCCCTTTTTGGTTCGTTTTGATAGACCGGCATTTCATTTTCTTCTGTTGTTTCCTTGGCCATTTTTGTTTGCTGTTTACATGAATTTATTAACATTATGCCCATTATCGGCAAACCTATTTTCAGAACTATTCTCATTGCTATATATCTTGAAGTTTACCCTTTGGCAAGTTAAGTAAACTTTCTGCTTGGTAAGAAGGCATCTATGGACATGGACGTTCTTTTTCCGTCTATGATTTCTGAAACCAATTTACCTGTCGCAGGCCCTAAGCTCCAGCCCATCATCGCATGACCCGTGGCTATGGTGAGGTTGTTATAGGTATCCGACTTACCGATATAGGGAAGTCCGTCCGGAGATACAGGGCGCATGCCTGTTTGTGCACGGTCTATTTCTTCTCGATGGATTTCAAGGTCGGGATAGAAGCTTTTTGCGCCGTTAGCGATAGCATGAACCCTTTCTTTTCTGATTTTCGTATTGATGCCGGAAAACTCCATCGTACCGGCAAAACGCGTAAAGCCTTTCATTGGTGTGACCGCCATTTTAGCTTCCATAAGGATAGCAGGGATTGAAATACCGGTTTCCCTAGCCACGTTGATGCGATACCCTTTCCCGGCTTGTAAGGGTAACTTTAAGTTGAGTTTTTTAGACAACTCCCCACTCCAGGAACCTGCGGCCAGAACTACTTCATCGGGTGTGTAAACTTGCTTATGGCTCTTTACCTCGCTAACTTTTCCCCCGGATACTTTCATATCCAAAACGGCTTCGTTCGTCTTAATAGTAACGCCAGCTCCTTTTAAATAAGCGACCATTTTAGGCATGAACTCGGTTGGCGTGGTATGCCCATCACACTTATAGTGAATGGCTCCTTTCGCATCAATCTTTATATCCGGTTCAATTTGTTTAAGCTCGCTTTTGTTCAACTCCTTTACTTCCAACCCCAAAAAGCTTGCTTTTTGTGCCACCTCAGCCTCGTGCTCGTAGGAAGCTTCCGTCTTGTACAGCATCAAAAGTCCTTTTCGCTCCAATTGAAATTCCCCTAAATCTCCAGAACTTTTGATGTCGGTATACAATTCTCGACTAATTATATTGATGTCCTTTATGACGGGGATAGCACGTTCTACTTTTTCTGCCGTTGAGGATTTATGAAAATACCACGACCATTTGATGAAATCCCAATCCAACCTGGGTTTCATATAGAACGGAGTGGCCGAATTGAACATCATTTTGAGTCCGGTACGTATCATACCGGGTGATGCCAAGGGAATGATATGGCTGGGCGTAATGTAGCCGGCGTTTACAAAGGAAGCACCAGAGGTTATGTCGGACTTATCTATGACAGTAACCTGATGACCCTCTTTTAAAAGAAAATATGCCGTGCTTAGACCAACAATGCCACCCCCAATTATTACTATATTTTTGCTCATATCAAATTACTTGAAACCCATGGGCGTACGGGTCATCGTCATCAATGGTTATGGTATTATGCCCGTATATCTTTGCCCATCCCTTTATACTGGGAACGATTGCCGGTAGGTCACCTATTCTGGTCTCTGCTTCCACTTTTCCCACAAATTGTGAACCTATAAAACTCTCGTGAATAAAATCAACACCTAACTCTAGTTTCCCATTTGCATACCATTGTGCCATCCGCGCCGACGTACCTGTACCGCAGGGAGATCGGTCAATGGCCTTGTCCCCGTAAAAAACGGCGTTTCTTGCCGTTGCCTCTGGAGAAATGGTTTTACCCGTCCATAAAATATGGCTAACGTTACGAATGGTATCATCTGCTGGATGGATAAATTTATCCGTATATTTCAAATTGATTCTCTCCCGCATTTCTTGACTAAATTGAATTAATTTACCCGCAGAAAAGTCCTGGATTCCTGAAAAATTCTTTTGGACGTCCACGATGGCATAGAAATTACCGCCGTAGGATACGTCAAAAACAAGCTCTCCCAACCCTGAACAATCGATTGTTAATTCGGTAGCAGCAAGATAGGATTTCACATTGGTCAGTTTTACCCAATCCACTTTACTGCCCGATTGTTGGTACTCAATTTGAACCAAACCCGCAGGGGTTTCCATTCGCACTTTACCGGGTGTTTTAGGTTGTATGAGCCCCTCTTCTATTCCCACAGTTATAGCCCCAATAGTTCCATGTCCACACATGGGAAGGCAACCGCTGGTCTCTATGAAAAGTATGCCAAAATCATTTTCTGGATTAGAAGGAGGATAAAATATGCTACCGCTCATCATATCATGTCCTCTAGGTTCGAACATCAGTCCTTTACGTATCCAGTCGTATTCCCTTAAAAAATGCTGCCGCTTTTCACTCATGTTAGCACCAAGTAGCTTAGGGCCTCCAGTTTTAATGACCCTTACCGGATTACCGCAGGTATGTGCATCGATACAAACAAAAGTACTTTTTGACATCCAATCCTATTTTGTATCCAAAATATAGTCGTTAATTCTCCTTTCCAAAATGGGTAATGTAACCGTACCCTGTTCCAGAATTACTTCATGGAATTTCCGTATATCAAACTTGTTGCCTAATTGGCTTTCCGCTTTCTTACGCATTTCCCTAATTTTAATTTCGCCTATCTTATACGAGATGGCTTGTCCCGGCCAAGCAATATATCTGTCGGTCTCCGTATTTACTTCATGCTTGGATAAGGCGGTATTCGCAAGCATATAGTCCACAACCTCCTCTCTGGCCCAACCTTTAGCATGAATACCGGTATCGACGACCAAGCGGCAGGCACGCCACATTTCATAGGTGAGTTTCCCAAATTCCTCATAGGGCGTAGTATAAATACCCATATCGTTACCCAAAAACTCGGTATATAAGGCCCAGCCTTCCCCATAAGCGGAGAGGTACATGTTTTTCCTGAATTTAGGTATACTATCTCCCAGCTCCCTGTTTAAACTACCCTGTAAATGATGTCCCGGAACCGCCTCATGAGCCGTTAAACTCGGTAATGTGTATAACGGCCTACTATTAAGTTTATAGGTGTTCACAAGATAGAAACCAGGTTGGGTGTCCGAAGATGGTCCGGAATATCGACCACCCGTATACTTGGGTGCAATGGCATCCGGTACTTTTATGACCCCGTACGGTCTTCGGGGGAGGGTAGCGAAAAACTTGGGCAATTCAGCATCGATCCGCTTGGCAATGTCCCGGGCATGCATCAATAATTCATCCCCAGTTTTTGCATAAAATTGTTCATCGGTGCGTAAAAAAGACAGAAACTCTTTAAAACTCCCTTTAAAACCTACGGTCTTAATAATTTCTTCCATCTGCGCCTTTATGCGCACAACTTCTTTTAGGCCGATTTCATGGATATCGTCTGCGGTATATTCGTTCGTAGTCGTATAATAATTAATTCGGTTTTGATAGAATTCCCTACCGTTCGGGGTTTCCGAAACCCCCAATGTTTCCCTAGTATTGGGAATATACTCCTCTTCAAAAAATATCTTTACCCTTTTAAAAGAGGACACTACGCTTTCCGTAATGGCAATTTGGGCAGCGGCGAGCACGGAGTCTTTTTGTTTTTGGGTCATTACCGATGGTAAAGCCCTGAACGGACCATAGAAATTACTTTGGGTAAAATCATCTACAATGTGGGTATCGTAGGTACTTTCATATCCTTTAAAAATCACTTTAGGCTGGGATAAGCCTTTTTTAAGACCCGCTGACAATAAAACCAAATGTTCATCCACATATTGAGGGATGGCATTCAAAACATTTAAATACCTTTTTGCATCCTTGTAGCTCAAAATGGGTTTTACCCTATAGTTCAAATTCAGATGGAAACCTTGATCGGCCTGTATTGGATTCAAATACATCTCATATTTGTACTCATCTATCCTGTTCTGAAGCGTAAAGCGTAATAACTCCCATGAAATTTGTTCTGTTTCGCAAAGACTGTCTCGCACTATTTGTTGTAAGGAAAAAAGCTGCGATGTGGCGAAATCTGCATCCTGTTTTTCAAAATCGGCAAGATATCTACCAAGGGGATATTCATTGTAATCGAACAACTTAAATTGCTCTACAGTGGCAATAATCGCCTCTAATTCTTTCGTTGCAGTTTTTTGGGCGTTGCCCAAGTTTACCAAGAACAGAAAACTCAACAGAAACGACAGGCCGGATTTTTTTAGGATTGCCATTTTACTTTATATTTTACGATTGGTATGCTCCCCGTCAACAAGACGCATAATTTCTAACGGATTTTCATCTCTAAGCTCCACAGGTAATAAGTGTTCCGGCCAATTTTGATAGGTAATAGGTCGTACCCATCGTCTTATGGCCGCGGTTCCTACCGAGGTGAACCTACTATCGGTTGACGCAGGAAAAGGCCCACCATGTTGCATAGACGGACAGACCTCAACCCCTGTAGGAACACCGTTGAACAATAAACGACCCACCTTACTTTGTAGGGCCTGGACAATCTTCGGATATTTCTCCAGTTCCGTAGAATCCCCTAATAGCGTTCCGGTCAATTGACCATCCAGCTTTGATATCACTTGTTCCAATTGGTTGGTATCCTCGCACCGCACTACAATGGAAAAAGGACCGAAAACCTCTCTTTGTAATTTACTGTTCTTCAAAAAGTTGCTTCCATTAACCGTTACTACTTTTTGTCTGGCATGATTTGGACCAACATTTTTTTCATTTTCTACAACCATGTTGACCCCTCCTTGACCGGAAAGTTCCTTTTTTTCCTTTTCATAATTGTCATGGATATTGGGATGCAGCATACAACTAGATTCCAAGGCGCTAATTTCTTTTCCCAAATGCTTTATAAAACTATCCAAGGAAGTACCTTTTGTAGCCAATATCAATCCTGGATTTGTGCAGAATTGACCTGCGCCCAGCATTATGGAAGAGGCATATTGTTTAGCCCAATTTTCACCATTCTCCAATAATGCGGAGGGAAGTACAACCACGGGATTAATACTGCCCATCTCCGCAAATACAGGTATGGGTTCTTGGCGTTCACCGGCAAGTTTATGTAATGCCATGCCACCTTTGATGCTTCCGGTAAACCCTACCCCTTTAATTTTTGGATTTAAAACCAACTGCTCCCCTACTTCAATGCCACTGCTGTTCAAGTTGGAAAAAACCCCGTTGGGCATTCCTGTTTTTTCGGCTGCCTTTACAATAGCCGAAGCAACAAGTTCTCCAGTTCCGGCGTGCATGGGATGACTTTTTACAATAACCGGACAACCCGCTGCCAAAGCACTCGCGGTATCACCACCTGCCGTAGAAAAGGCCAAGGGAAAATTACTAGATCCGAAGACGGTAATTGGTCCTATAGGAAAAAGTTTTTTGCGAATGTCCACTTTTGGCTGCGGTTCCCTATTGGGTTGTGCGGTGTCTATGGTCGCTTCTACCCAAGACCCTTCTTCCAAGAGCGATGCAAAGGCCCTTAACTGACCCATGGTACGCCCCCGTTCACCAATAGCCCTGCCTTCTGGCAAACCTGACTCTTGCGTGTAAACCGATATGAGTTCGACTCCCAGGCCCTCTATTTCATTTGCGATACTACGTAGGAATTCGGCTTTTCTAACCCCAGGTATCAGCTTGTATTCTAAGAACGCTTGCTCTGCCAAGCTACATGCCTCATCGATTTCCTCATCGCTTGCCTCATTAAATGACCACGGGTTCGGTGTATTCAGTTTAGGATTGAAAGTGTTAAACGTCTTACTGTTTTGGGTCGATGTTCTATAGCCGATGTAATTTCTTCCTGAAATCTTCATAGTATTCCTTGCTTTCTACCAAAAATAAGAAACACCTATCCACCGTAGTAACATATGGCTGTTTCTTTCTATTGAATTGATTAAAAAAAATCGCTAGTTATTTACTAAATTCAATTTCTTGTATTCCTGTAAAATTGGTCTTGAGGCCATTCCTTTAGAGATGATGCGTTCCACCCGTTTCCTTTCATCACCTATCAAAGGTAAGCGCGGTGCCCTGACCCTCTCGGTTCCAATGCCGGTTGCGACTTCGGCCATTTTTATGTTCTGAACGAGTTGTGGATTAATATCCAGTTCCAACAAGGGCAAGAACCATCGATAAATCTCCAGTGCCGCTTTAATTCTACCCGCCTTGGCCAGTTCATAGATAGCACAGGTTTCCGCTGGAAAGGCACACACTAGTCCGGCCACCCAACCATCGGCACCCATAAGAATACTTTCCAATCCTAAAGTATCCACTCCGGTCAGGACCTTTAACCTATCCCCAAATCTCGATTTTATTCTCGTTACGTTGGATATATCCCTGGTGGACTCTTTTACCGCTGTTATATTTTCGCACTTCAAGAGTTCTTCGAACATGTCCAACGTCACTTCAATCCCATAATCTATTGGATTGTTATAAATCATGATGGGTAAACTTGTACTATTGGCAACTTCCTGAAAATAGGTCACTGTTTCATAATCGTTGGCCTTGTAACGCATGGGTGGTAACATCATCAAACCTTTCGCACCACATTCTTCCGCAACTTCGGCGGCATGTACGGCGCCCTTTGTGGTCTGCTCCGCAATATTTATAATCACGGGCACGGCATCCTGTACAATTTTGACGGTTTCCTTGATAAGCGTTTTCTTCTCTTCATAGGTTAACGTACTAGCTTCACCCAGCGTTCCTCCAAGAATAATTCCAGACACCCCGGCATCTAGTTGTGCTTCAATATTGACTTTGAACATTTTCAAATCCAATGTGTCTGCTGCAGTAAATTTTGTGGTAACGGCAGGCATCACCCCTTTCCATTGTAAACTCATTTTGAAAGTAATTTTAATTGAAACAAAGTTAGTTAGGATAGTACCAAAAGATTTCTCGCATTTTAACCTTACATGAGACTATTTTAACCATAAATAGTCTTAATTTTAACAGTGAAGCTAATTTAAATGCAACATGAAGGTATATCCTTTTGAAATACCAAAGCCCGTTTCCGAAAATTTAACGGTTCAGGTGGATAAGGAATATAAGTTTTTTGATAGGCTTCACCAACACAAGGAAATTCAAATCAGTTTGTTGGTCAAGGGTACAGGTAAATTAATAATTGGAGACAGCGTCCATAGTTATGAACAGGGCAATATGTTAATCGTCGGTAGTAGAATTCCACATCTTTTTCAAAGTGCTACCTCAAAGGAACAATCGCATATGATTTCGCTATTCTTCACCAAAAACTCCTTTGGTTCTGAATTCTTTGAAATTCCCGATGTAAAACAATTGTCATCTTTTTTTTACAAGTCCGATCAGTGTTTCAAAATTAATGCGCCAACGAAAGAATTATCAGAACTGATTAAGCAAATGCCCACAAGAGATAAATTGGACAGATTTATCCATTTTCTGCAGATTCTGAAAAAAATAGAGGAGTCCGAAATAGAGATACTAACAGGATTTAGGCATCCGAAAGCACTAAAATCTAATGAGGGAAAGCGTTTACAATCGGTCTTGGAA
>CAJQMW010000368.1 GCA_905479535.1 uncultured Maribacter sp.
GATGGAGTGGATGAACCCAATGCCATGACCGTATGTACGATAGGGTTAGACGGCTTTCCTAAAAGTAGGGTGGTTTTACTTAAAAAGTACACCCATGAAGGTTTCATTTTTTATTCCAATTACCAAAGCGAAAAGGGGCAAGCAATTGCAGAAAACCCCAGAGTATGTATTTCGTTCTTTTGGCCCAATATGGAACGTCAAATCATAATAAAGGGAAAAGTTGAAAAAGTGCCCGAGAATATTTCTGATGGTTATTTTGAATCACGACCTGAAGGTAGTAAGCTAGGGGCTATAGTATCCGATCAAAGCAGCGTTATAGAATCACGGGAGGTTCTGGAAGAGAACTTAAGGGACCTTGAGAAAAAATATGAAAATCAAGAAATAAAAAGACCCGATTTCTGGGGCGGATATATTGTAAAACCTATCTCTATGGAGTTTTGGCAAGGTAGGCCCAATAGGCTTCATGATCGCATACGATATACGCTTAAAGAGGATTTTGATTGGAAAATAGAACGTTTGGCTCCATAACCAATAACAGTAACTATGAAGAACTTACTTTTAATGCGACATGGAAAATCCTCTTGGGAACTCAATGTAAGTGATGTTGATAGGCCATTGAAACAAAGAGGTATTACCGATGCACACCTAGTTGGCTCCCATTTGGCCAAGTCTAATATAAACATCGACTTTGCATTTTCAAGCCCTGCGAATAGAGCATTACATACCGCTATAATATGCCTTAGAAACTTAAAATTTCCGATGGACAAATTCAAAGTAGAACACGAACTTTACGATTTTTCTGGAAATCAAGTAATCGATTTTGTTCGCAGTCGTCCCGATAGTCTAACTACGATCTTAATTTTTGGTCACAACCATGCATTTACACAAATCGCTAATTCTTTGGGAAATAAGCATATAGAGAATGTACCCACAAGTGGCTTCGTACACCTAAAATTTGAGGAAGAATCCTGGGAAAGGGTAACGAAAGGTTCTACGATACAAACAATTTTTCCAAAGGCATTAAAATAATGGTGAAGTATAACAATCAGTACGTAAACAGAGAGATTAGTTGGTTATGGTTCAACGAGCGCGTTCTGCAGGAAAGTGCGGATAAGAACGTACCCTTAATAGAAAGACTTCGGTTTTTAGGGATTTTTTCGAACAACCTAGATGAATTCTTTAAAGTGCGCTATGCTACGGTAAAGCGCATTGTGGAGGCCGGCAAAAACGGCAAAAGTGTCCTTGGAGGGGAAAAAGCCAAGGATTTGCTAGAGGAAATCACTAAGATTTGTATCGACCAACAAACAAAAAGTTTAGGTATTCTGAAGCAAATCGAAGATGAGCTAGAGGACCAAAATATTTTCATTATTCAAGAAACGGAACTTGCCGATAGTCAAAAAGACTTTGTTAAGGGCTATTTTCTAGAGCGGGTGAGTCCCCAGTTGATGACCATAATTCTCAATGACCTTACCCGATTCCCTACTCTGAAGGATACGGCCGCTTATTTGGCGGTACGAATGGTGCTAAAGAGTGACACCGGTAAAAAGGAAAAACGGTATGCTTTAATTGAAATCCCTAAGGGAATAGATCGCTTTGTCGTTTTGCCAAAAGAGGGTGACAGGAACTATATTATCATTTTGGACGACCTTATACGTTATTGCTTGGACAGTATTTTTACCATGTTCGAGTACGAAGCTATTTCTGCCCATATGATCAAGATTACGAGGGACGCTGAATTGGACATGGACAATGACTTGAGTAAAAGCTTTATAGAAAAAATATCTTCAAGCGTGGAACACCGAAAAGTCGGTGACCCGGTGCGTTTCGTTTATGACAAGAGTATCGGCAAGGACACCCTTCTTTTCTTGCAGGACAAGATGAACATAGAGGATACCGATAGCGTAATCCCGGGTGGAAGGTACCACAATAGGCGGGATTATATGGGATTCCCTAGTCTGGGTAGGCAAGACTTGTTATACGATAGAATCATGCCCTTGCCGATAAAGGGCCTGAGTATGGAGGGTAGTATTCTTGAAGAAATTGCCAAGAAGGACTACCTCCAATATACACCTTATCACACTTTTGCCTATATCCTCAAGTTTCTTAGAGAGGCGGCACTTGACCCTAAAGTAAGAACTATTAAGATTACCGTTTATCGTCTTGCGAATGATTCCCAAATCGCGGCTTCCTTGATCAACGCCGTAAAAAACGGGAAGCAGGTCACGGTTCAAATAGAACTTCAGGCACGTTTTGACGAACAGGCAAATATCGAGTATGCGGAACAGCTCCAAGCCGAAGGGATAAAACTCATTTTCGGTGTTCCAGGCTTAAAAGTACATAGTAAGATATGCGTTATTGAACGTGAGGAAGGGGATGAAATTAAAAGATACGGATTTGTAAATACAGGTAATTTTAATGAATCTACGGCGAGAATTTATACGGATTATACTTTATTTACGGCGCACGTACCAATTTTGAAGGAGTTGAACAAGGTGTTCGATTTTTTTGAGACTACCTATAAAATCAATAAGTACAAACACTTAATCGTTTCGCCACACTATACCAAAAGTACTTTTACGAAACTTATCGATAATGAAATAGCAAATGCCATTGTAGGTAAGGAGGCTTACATTAAAATAAAAATGAACAGCTTTACTTCTTATAAAATGGTGGACAGGCTGTACGAAGCCAGTAGGGCAGGTGTCAAGATTCAGCTTATTATCCGAGGTATTTGCTGTTTGGTACCCGGAGTAAAGGGAATGAGTGAAAATATAGAGGCCATAAGTGTTGTGGATAAATTTTTGGAGCATACGCGCCTTTTCGTTTTTGCCAATGACGGTAATCCAAAAGTTTATATTTCTTCCGCCGATTGGATGACCCGTAACCTGGACTACAGGGTAGAAGTAGGCTGCCCCATATATGATGAGGATATCAAAAAAGAGTTAGTTGATACTTTTGAAATTTGTTGGAAGGATAACACGAAGGCGCGCATATTTACCGAGAAACAGGATAACGCTTACAGAAAGGACAATGGAGCTAAAAGTAGGTCACAATTTGCGACGTATGACTATTACCTGGATAAGTTGAAGGATTAATTAGTACTGCGATTTTTTTATTCACCCATGAATACTCTCCTTGGTACCCAGTTTTTTCATGATTTCGGCTTCGTGGTCCAATAAAGCCCGCCATTTGGCATCCACTTCTTCACGATTACCATATTTACGTGCAAACTTTAAGAACATGGTATAATGGCCGGCTTCACTAACCATAAGTTTATGGTAAAAATTTGCCAGTTCCTTATCTTCAAGTTCTTCGGATAACAACCTGAAACGTTCGCAACTACGGGCCTCTATTAATGCGGCATATAATAGCCGATGCACTAGTTGAGTGGTTCTACTCCCTCCTTTTGGGAAGAATTTGATGAGCTCAATTACGTATTCATCTTTCCTGTCCCTTCCTAAGGTCTTTCCACGGGCAATAATACGGTCATGGACCATTTTAAAATGTCCCATTTCCTCGCGGGACAAGGCGACCATTTCCTCAATTAGTTCGGTATATTCCGGAAAGGATACAATTAATGAAATGGCAGTACTCGCAGCCTTTTGTTCACAATAGGCATGGTCTGTAAGGATTTCATCAATGTTTTTTTCAACAATGTTTACCCATCTTGGGTCCGTAGGCAATTTTAAACCTAGCATAATTTCTTTTTTTCAAAATTATAAAGAATCGCAGTAACGCAAGGGATAAAATTCATAGAATACCTTGGCTATTGATTTTTTAAAGTATTTTAGATTTTGATTGCAAAGTGCAATCGGTTATTAAAAAACGTGAATAATGGATAAGCTCTTAATGGTCGAAAATCCCGTTGCGCTGACCCTAAAGGGAAGGGATTTCCTCCAAACTTGATTTTTTTTGAGAATTTTTCCTCGGGAAAAAGAAAAATTCGGTTTTGGGGCTTATATTCATTATTCACGTTAATTACTTGTTTCGGGAGCCGATGCTAGCCTAAAACCAATGGTAATGATGGGGCACTTGGACGCAGTACCCGTCATTGAAAAAACCTGACCAAATGGAAAGTAGTGCCCTTTTGTAGCACGATTTAAAACGATACGGTATGTGGATAGGGAGCTATACATGATATCGGAGACATTGGGATTATGGAAGCGGTTGGTTAGGCCCAAGAACAAAATTAAAAAAGAACTACTATGAGCGATGATGACTTAAAGATGCCAAAAATTAAGGATGAAGCTTTGGATAAAAGCGAAGAAGTAGAAAATACTGAAGATATTTTCATTGATCAGCTTTGCGAAGGACTCGAAACCTATAAGCAAGATCCAAGGTCTACCTTTTTAGGTGCTTTCATGGCGGGTTTGGAAATAGGGTTTAGTTTTCTCGTAGTGGCTATCTGCTATTCTTTTTTTAACGGTAAAATTGAGTCGAGTACAATTCCCTACCTAGCTGCCTTCATCTATCCTTTAGGGTTTGTTTTGGTAATTCTAGGTAAATCCATCTTGTTCACGGAACAAACATCGTTGTTGTCGCTTCCGGTATTGAGCGGCAGAAGATCTATAAAAGACTTAATGAAACTTTGGGGAATAGTAATCTCGGGGAATCTTTTGGGTGGTTATCTTATTGGCTTTATTTTCTGTATGGTCGGGCCTTCGCTAGGAGTTGTCTCTAAAGAAGGTATGGTAGAACTGGCTAATCATGTTTCGGATTTTGAGTACCCCGTAATTTTTGGGAGCGCAATATTGGCAGGGTGGCTCATGGCACTTTTAGCATGGATAATCACATCAATAAAAGAAACTATCGGAGAAATAGTTGTCATTTTTATAATCACCTTTATCATTGGTTTGGCAGGGTTTCATCATAGTATCGTTGGAAGTATTGAGATATTTGTTGGATTTATTCTCTCAGAAGAAATAAATTTTCTTACTTATTTGATTTTTGTGTTACTAGCACTTTTAGGAAATGCCGTGGGTGGAGTCGTTTTTGTTGGCATTCTTAAATATGGTGCCTTTATTACCAATAAGAAAATTGTGTAAAATAAGACATCGATAGGTGTAGGGACCATGTATACCTATAGTCTAAAAGTTATTTAGAAGATTCCAGCCGGGACATCACTAAGATGTGAGGAATAGTGATTGCAGATAAAAGATAGATTAAAATGGTGACTAGAAGTTGACCATCATCCTTAAAGATAAAATAGATCGCCCCAAGCCCCAGAATCGAAATGAACCAATAGGGCCAACACGCCTTGAAATATCTCAACAAAGACGATTTGTCAACCTTTCCGTACAAAAATTTTAATTGATCTTGTATAGATGGTATGCTATGCCATAAAACAAAGTAAATACAAAAGCCCCATAATAAGTTGGCCGTATTAAATACGATCATTAAAACAAGGATATAGAACGCTTCACTTATAAGGTTGATTTTTATAGCTTGTCTAAAAATAAGCGCACTGATAAAAAATGTAAATAAGGAAAAGATAAGGATATTTCTAAAGAAAAGTTTATCAAGGGTAATTTCTGTAAGTTGCTCAATTAAGGGAACTACCTCACTTACCTTAACATAAAAAATCATGAATAATATTGATATTCCGTAGAGGATATAAATACCAAAAGACCATTTCGTCTGCCCAGTGATTTTATTTTTCAAATGCTGTTCACCAAAATGAAAGCCACTAAAAATAACAAAGAGTGTCAATGCTGAAATAGGGTGCACAGTAAATAAAATTAGTACAGCCAGTATAACCAGAAGATAAACCAGTAAAATTTTCCAAAAACCCTTTTGAAAATAACGTTTTCTATTTTGGGACCTAAGAATATTTATATCGTTGGCTCCATGGAGAATACCCACGGTTGTTATAAGACTGTAGGCAAAAAAAGACTGCACCTGTCCAGAAAAACTGGTCGACAACCAGAGACAAAAAAACGTACCAACAATAATCCAATTTTTCATATCACGATAAATCTACCATTTGTTTGATGAATTGTTAATAAATTTAAACAAATTTTAAGATATTAATGTTTAATTTTTTTTAATTTGCGTTAAACAAAAATATATAACTGTCATGAAAACTCTTTTACTAAACATTCCCCTTTTCGCAGACGTGGCGAAAATGGCAACCGATGACTATGTAGGATTTACATTTTTCGTTGGTAACATGGCTATGATGGCCGCCGCTGCTTTTTTCTTCTTTTCAATGAACGACTTTGATAAGAAATGGAAAATCTCAATTTTGGTTTCCGGACTAATTACTTTCATTGCTGCCGTACATTATTGGTACATGAGAGATTACTGGGTTACTGTTGGTGAATCACCAACTTTCTTT